>CATZDQ010000001.1 GCA_958417695.1 uncultured Clostridiaceae bacterium
GTGTATAAAAATAAAATAAGACAAAATATGAAAAAAGAGGCTGTAGCTAACTTACGGCTTCTTTTCTTATAAAAAAAAGTTGAAACATCAGAAAAAAAGTAGTATAGTATTTTAGTAAAAAATAAGGGAGGTAGAGAAAATGAGTAAAATAGTAGTAATTGGAACTGGGAATGTAGGAATTAGTTATGCCTATGCCCTTTTAAATCAAGACATAGAAGTAAGTGAATTAGTATTAATTGATATTGCTAAAGAAAGGGTAGAAGGACAAGTTATGGACTTAGAACATTGTCTAGCGAACCTTTCTAAAAATGTGAAAATTAAAGCAGGTGAATATAAAGATTGTGAAAATGCGGATATCATATGTATTACAGCAGGTGCTGCACAAGGTGGTATGAAACATTCTAGAATGGATGATTTGAAAAAAGGACATCAAATCATGACATCCATTATAGAACAAATTAAACCGTATGCTTTTTCAGGCATTTATTTAGTTGCTAGTAATCCATTAGATGTTATGACCTATGATGTGTGGAAGCAAACTAAAGTAGATACCAATAGAGTTATTGGTTCTGGAACAACATTAGACAGTGCTAGATTACAGTTCGAATTAAGTCAAAAATTTAATAAATCTGTGCAAGAAGTAGAGGCTTATGTATTGGGAGAACATGGAGATAGTCAGTTTGTACCATGGAGTCAAGTAAGAATACAGGGACAAGAAATGAATTTATCTTTAGAGGAAAAGCAACAAATAGAAGAAACCGTAAGAAAAGCTGGTTTTGCTATTGTACAAAAACAAGGATATACTTGTTATGCCATAGGCGTAGCTTTGGCTAGAATTACAAAAGCAATTCTAAAAGATGAAAATAGCATATTACCAGTATCTAGTTATCACGATTCTTATGGCGTGTATATAAGTACACCTGCTAGAGTTAGTAAAAGAGGGATAGAAGAAAATGAATTACTAGATTTAAATGTAGAAGAGAAAGAAAAATTACAAGCATCTGTAAAAGTGTTAAAAGAAGCCATAAAAGAAATTATGTAAATTTGCGAGAAAGGTTTGCATAAATTGGAAAACTATGCTATAATAAAAAAGGTCAAAAATAGAAAAAAAGAAATAGTATATAAAATTTGTTTGTATGTTGGTTAGATTGGTCACAAATTGTCTTGATGGGAAAATGTAGTCTAGAAACAGATTTGTATATTTGCTTCTAGGCTATTTTTGCGCCAGAAAGAAGGAAAAAATGGAAAAACAAACAATTAAATTTGAAGAGTTTGCTCTATCTGAAAATGTAAAAAGAGCTTTAAAAGAAAATGGATATACGCAGGCAACGCCTATTCAAGCGCAAACCATACCAACTATATTAGAAGGAAAAGATGTCATTGGACAATCACAAACCGGTACTGGAAAAACAGCTTCTTATGGCTTACCAATGATAGAAATGATTCATTCTGAAGAAAATAAAGTACAAGCGATTGTATTATGTCCTACTAGAGAATTAGCTGTACAAGTAACCGAAGAAATGAGAAAATTTACTAAATATGAAGAAGGCATTAAATGCTTAGCTGTATATGGTGGAGAACCCATCGAAAGACAAATTAAAGACCTAAAAAGAGGGGTAAAAATTGTCGTAGGAACACCAGGTAGAGTCATGGACCATATGAGAAGAAAAACATTAAAATTAGACCATATTAAAATGGTAGTATTAGATGAAGCAGACGAAATGTTAAATATGGGATTTGAAGAAGATATTAGAACCATTTTACAAGAAGTTCCAGAAGAAAGACAAACGGTTTTATTTTCTGCAACTATGAATGCTAGAATTCTAGAAATTGCAAAACAATATCTAAACCATCCTGTACAAGTAAAAATAAAAGCGAAAGAATTAACGGTAGATAAAATTGAACAGATTTCTATTGAAATAAAAGGAAAAATGAAAGACGAAGCAGTTGCTAGATTAATTGATAGTAACAATCCTAAAAAAGCGGTTATCTTCTGTAATACCAAAAAGAAAGTAGATGAACTTTTAGAAGTTTTAAGAAAAGATGGATACTCTGTAGAAAGTCTTCATGGAGATGTTAAACAAGCACAAAGAGATAGAATTATGAAGAGATTTAAAAACGGAGATTTCCAAATCCTAATAGCTACGGATGTTGTGGCAAGAGGAATAGATGTAGATGAATTAGAATTAGTTATTAACTATGATATTCCACAAGAAGAGGAATACTATGTACATAGAATTGGAAGAACTGGAAGAAATGGAAATACTGGAAAAGCGTATACTTTTGTAGTAGGTAGAGAAAAAAGTAAAATCTATAGTATACAAAAATATGCTAAAACAACAATTAATCCAGGAACTTTACCAACCGATAGTGAAATTAGAAGAATTAAAAATCAAAAAATAGTAGAAAAAATCCAAGCTATGATAGACAAAGAAGAGACAAGTCAAAACAGTATCAATGATGAAATCTTAGAAGCCCTATTAGAGAAAAACGATAGTAAACAAGTAGCAAAAGCTTTATTAGAAATCGTTAACAAACCAAGTAAAAAACAAAAAGTAGATACAGACATTAATGAAAAAATTAGACAAAATGAACAAAATGGAAATGTAAGACTATTCTTTAATGTAGGAAGAAAAGATAAAATCATGGTAAAAGACATTGTAGGAAGTATCGCTTCTCATGTGGCTATCTCTGGTTCAGAAATTGGAAAAATCAATATATTAGACAAATTCTCCTTTGTAGAAGTGCCAACCAATTATGCACAAGATGTGATAGAAGGAATGAAAGACCAACAAATTAAAGGAAGAAATGTGAATATAGAAGTAGCAAATTCTTAAATGGTAAGTTAAAAATATAGAAAAAAATAGAAGAAGACAAAAAGAAATTTTGTCTTCTTTTTCTGTATAAAAAAGCCTAGAACATAAAATACTACTTAAAAGGAGGATAAAAATATATGAAAATTTCATGGATAAAACAAGAAAAGGATGATAAAAATTTTAGAATGGCAGAAAAATTAGGAATGCAAGTTTATTCCATTGCAGACCCAGAACAAATTGATAGTATGATTGAAAATTTAAGACAAAATCATATGGATACCATTGTGATTTCTAATGAATTAGCAGGATTTTCAGAAGACATCATTAAAAAATATCAAAAAGATGAGCAAATAAAAATCATAATTAGTCCTAGATTTTAATACAATACAATAAAACCAGCATAGAAAAAGGTGAAAATATGGAATTCTATCCCTCTTTATATGAAAGTGGTAGTAACAAGCAACCACAAACCGCTAAAGAAAAGTTAGTACAAGAACTTAGTAAACGGCTTATATCAAGAAAAAAGAAAACATCGTTATATGGAAATTATCTTTCTTTGTATAGGCACTGACAAAATGACAGGAGATTGTTTTGGACCACTAGTAGGGACCAAGTTATTAAAAAAGCTAGAACCATACAATACTTTTCACATACACATATATGGTAATTTAGAAAATACCATCTCTTATGAAAATATAGAGCAATATCAAAAACAAATAGAAAACAATCCTTATGATACATGTATAGTGGTTATTGATGCGGCCCTTTCTAAAAAAGAAAATATAGGCAATATCTATGTATCTAAGGAAAAGACTGTGTTAGGAAAAGGACTACACAAAAATAAAATAGCCATTGGCGATATGAGTATAAAAGCAGTAGTGGGAAAAGACCTAAAAGTACCTAAGTATAACTTTGCTATGTTACAAAATGTATCTTTAAACTTAGTTATGCATTTAGCAGATACTGTGGCAGATAGCATTTTTGAAGTAATTGAATATTGGTAAAAAGAATGAAAACTTTTGTATATTTTTCAAAAAAATGGAAAAAATCTATATAAACAAACCAGTAAGAAAGAGAAAGGAAGCGTTTATATGGAAGTACGTCACATGAAAAATATGGTTATTTTAAAGGATTTACCATCCAATATGATAGAAGAAGCTTTTGTTGTGCTAAAGGAGAATCAGTGCATACATAAAATGGTAGATACTGCAAATAAAAAGCAAAAGAAGGAAAAAAATCAAAGGTTGGAAAGTAAAACACAAGACTATGTCATAAAAGAAGCAGAGCTAATTATACAAGAATATATAGAACAAATAGAGATAAAAGAATATACCAATAGAAGCAATCACAAACAATTTATGCAAAAATATAAAAAAATGAAAGCAGCTACTATTTTCTTTAGTATGTTTTCGTTACTAAGTGTATTATCTATTTTATTAAGGTAACCACATAAACAAGCAAGAAATTGCTCTAAAAGGATTTTCTTTTTAGGGCAGTTTCTTTTTTTGAGGTTTAGAAATAAAAAAGAAAAAACAGATTGGCTTTGGTATAAAGCATAAAAAATAAGCATATACATGAACCAAGTAACCTACAAAGGAAGAGGTGTTGCATTTGGAAAGAACGATGAGTTCGGAAGAAAGAATAAGACGAGCAGAGGAAATTTACCAAAGGAGAAGAAATAGACAAGGTAGTAGCATTAGCAATAGTGGTGTTAGGGTACCAACTACGCATGTAAATACAAAAACAAAGACATCCTACAGCTTATTTAAGAAATTAATATTACAAATTCTAATTTGTTTATTAGTATATTTTATATTTTATTTGATTAAAAACTCCAATTACCTATTTTCAGAAGAGGTCATTCAAAAAACAAAGGATTTCTTATCCTATGATATGCAGTTTGAAACCATTTATCAGTCTGGAATACAATATTACAATGAACATATAAAAGGCTTTATTGAAAACTTAGGAAAAGAGGAAAACGGACAAGATGATACCAATGTATTAACGAATGAACAAACCAATGAAGTAATCAATGAACAAACAAACACGCAAACCAATGAACAAGAAGGTGGTATAGGTGGAGGAGAAGAAGGGCAAGTACTAGTCAATGAAGCGGTGACAACTTCTAGTGATGAACAAACACAAGAACCACTATCTCAAATGCAAATAGACGCCAATGAGATAAAGGCAAATTACCATTTTATATTACCTCTAAAAGGAACCATTACTTCTCATTATGGTGCTAGAACGCCAACGGCTATTGTATCGGCCAATCATGCAGGCATTGATATTGGTGTGAATGCGGGGACGATTTTTGTGGCTGCTATGGAAGGAAAAGTAACCATGGTATCCTCAGAAGGAGACTATGGAAACCATGTTTATATACAAAATGGGGATGTTGTTACGCTATATGCACATAGCCAGAAGATATATGTAAAAGAAGGAGAAACCATCCAACAAGGACAACAGTTAGGAGAAGTAGGCTCTACTGGAAAAGCAACAGGACCACATTTACATTTTGAAGTTAGGAAAAGTGGAAGGGTAGTAGACCCCGAATATATACTATCCTTTAGTTAGAAAGGAAAAAATCGATGCAAATAAAACTAAACCTTAAAATTTTCATTTTTATTCTATTATTTATCCTTACGAGACAAATTGAAATTTATGGCATATTAATGCTATTTGCAGTAATTCATGAACTAGGTCATATGGTAGCTGGTATGGCATTAGGGTTTAATCCGAAATCTTTTACCATCATGCCTTTTGGAGTAAGTGTTGCCTTTAAAGTACCTAGTTATAATTATAATAAAAAAATAGGGAAAGCCAATATGTTAGCCATTAAGAAAATGATAATTGCTCTAGCAGGGCCTCTTACCAATATCCTAATTACCATTATGTATTGTCTATGGGATATTTCCTTTTTGGGAATGGATAGACAGTTAGTCATATATAGTAACATTCTACTAGGTATATTTAATCTAATTCCTATCTATCCATTAGATGGCGGTAGAATCTTAAAGAATATGTTACATATCCTGTATGGTTTAGAAGAAGCCTATCACCAAGTAAATTTAGTTTCTAATGTAACCATTGCCATATTAACAGGAATAACTAGTATTGCTATTTTATATTTTAGAAACATTGCTATTTTATTGATATTGGGGTATTTATGGTATTTAGTAATAAAAGAAAATAAACATTATAAAAATAAAATCAAGATTTATGAAATATTACATATGCCAAAAGAAAAAATGGAACAATATAATCAGGTATAAAAATATACAAAAATACATAGACTAAAGAAAAAAGAAAAGGAGAAATCAAACAATGGATAGGCTACAAGCAGAAATTGAAAAACAAATTCAGATAATAAAAATGCTAATTGAAAAGCAAGCGCAAAGAGAGCAAATAAGGCAAGAAAGAGAGAAATTAGATAATTTATTAAATGAGTTTTTGAAAGAGAAATAAAAACTGATAAAAAACGAACTTATATCCTTTATTTCCCTGTAAAAATTTGGTATAACATAATAAAAAATGGAAATAAAGGTGATAATAAAATGAAGAAACCAAAAACGATTACCATAGGGAGCCATATCAAAAAAATTCGAAAAAGTTATGGATACACACAAGAAAAATTAGCAGAGGCAGTAGAAGTCTCTTCTCGATATATTAGTGATGTAGAACAAGATAGAGCAAAACCCTCTTATGAGGTATTAGTTAAAATTTGTAACCTGTTTAATATCGGTTTAGATGAAATCTTTTCAGAGTATTTACATATAAAAAAAGAGAACCATATTCCTTTTTCCTTACTAGGTTTTGAAAAGTTAAGACCAGAGGACCAAGAAACCATAGAACATTTAATTACTTATTTTAATAAGACAAGAGAAGATTAACACCTCTTTTCTTGGATTTATTTTTTCATAAAATCTTCCAAAACACTTGTATTATATACAAAAATGTGATAAAATAGCAACGTTGTAAGAATAGCGTTGCTATTTTTACGTCCTTACTTACATACAACTATGTAGGTTAATAATCCAAAAGGAGGTGAACAATAATGAATAAATACGAAAGTGTAATCATTATTAATCCAAGTGTTGATGAAGAAGGTATCAAAGCCTTAGTAAAAAAATTCACAGACTTAATTAATACTGATGGTAAAGTAGAAGAAGCAGAAGAATTAGGAAAAAGAAAATTAGCATATGAAATCCAAAAAAATACAGAAGGATATTATGTGGTATATCATTTTGAAGCAAATCCAAACCTAATTGCTGAACTTGAAAGAAATTACAGAATTACAGACGAAGTGATTAAATTCATGACAATTAAAGTAGAGGATTAGTAAAAGGGGCCTTTTAAGGAAGGTAAGGTGTAAAATATGAACAAAGTTATTTTAATGGGAAGATTAACCAAAGACCCAGAAGTAAGATACACACAAACAAATAACACATTAGTTGCTTCTTTCAGTCTTGCAGTCAACAGAAGATTTACAAGACAAGGAGAAGAGCGCCAAGCAGATTTTATTAATATCGTTGCTTGGAGTAAATTAGGTGAATTCTGTAGTAAATATTTCAGAAAAGGCCAACAAGTAGGTGTCATCGGAAGAATTCAAACTAGAACTTGGGATGATGATCAAGGGCAAAAACATTATATAACAGAAGTAGTAGCAGAAGAAGCTTATTTTGCAGATAGCAAAAGGGAAGGCGAAGCTACTGGAGGATTTGACCCTACATTCGGAACCATGCCAGATAACAGTGGAAGTTCTGATTTTGAAGTGTCTTCAGGAGATGACCTATCATTTTAGAGAAAGATACATATAAGCAAAAATATAATAAGCGTTAGGGGGGAAAGAAAATGGCAGATAGAAAACCAAATAAAAGAAATAACAGAAACAATAATGCAGATGATGATTATAATCCAAGGTTTAGAAAAATGAGAAAGAAAGTTTGTCCTTTATGTGCAGACAAAAATCTTGTTTTAGATTATAAAAATGCAGAACAATTAAAGAAATTTATTAATGATAAAGGTAAAATTTTACCAAGAAGAGCAACTGGTGCTTGTGCAAAACATCAAAGAGATATTACACTTGCAGTAAAAAGAGCAAGACAAATTGCTATATTACCTTTTACACAAGAATAATTTTTACAAATTGAGGATGATAAAAAAAGGGGCTAAGTAAAGCGTTTAAACGTTTTATTTGGCTCTTTTTTGTGCGCAAAAAAAGGAAAATAAAAAAGAAAGAAGGAATTAAATGAAAAATTTCATAAATAAAACAATAGTGATAATGTGTATTTTATTACAAATGATGATGTTGGGGTTACCCAATAAAGCGGTCAAAGCCAATATTACAGAAGGAGATACTCTCTATTTACAAGGAGACCATGAATGTGATTCTTTATTAGAATATTGGATGGAAGATTACCAAAAATGGAGTTATAAGATTGTTTGGTATGTGTACTATATAGATAAAGAAGAAGGAAAAAAATACCCAGCCTTTTGTATAGAGCCAGAAAAAGAAGGGATAGGTACAGGTTATGATGCATATGATGTAACCTTAAGCAAAGAAAATAATCCGGTTGTTTGGAGGATATTAAGTAAAGGGTATATGGGCTCTACTTATTTAGATTGGAACTTAGAATGTGATGATGACTTTTATACCGCTACAAAAGTAGCTTTACATAGCTATGCACAAGGAAAGTCTCCAAAAGAAAAATATATAGTAGGAAATAGAACGGTAGATGGGAATAGTGTAGAAGAAATCCAAAGAAGAGGAACGAAGGTATTAGAAGTAGCACAAGCATTGTATCAATATGGTATTTCTGGTGTAGAAAGTTACGCCAAACCAGAAGTACATGTGCAACAACAAGGAGAAAAACATATAGAACAGATAGGAGGTGTTTCCTATTATGTTCAAGCATATACAGTACAAGCCAATCAAAAAATGGAGAGTTATCGCGTGAGCATAACCAACCCCATACAAGGAACTAAAGTCCTAGATACCAATAACCAAGAAGTAGAATACCTAACACAAACTCAATTTAAAGTGGCAGTGCCAACGAAACAAATAAAAAAGAATCAAGAGATATCCATTTTTATTAGAGATGCTAAAATAAAATCTAATCCAATTTATTATTGTCATAGTCATGTTGAAAAGGCACAAAATTACGTTACATACGCAGCTGGTTGGGAGAAAACGGGGACAAGTACTTCGTGGACTATTTCTGCTAATAATAGTGCATTAGATTTACTAAAAATAGATGCACAAACAAAACAGCCAATGCCGGGAGTTACCTTCTCTATTTTTTCACAAACAGGTGATAAAATAGGAGATTATACAACCAATGCAGAAGGAAAAATAAGTATAAATAAACTATTACCACAAACGATTACCATAAAAGAAGTAAAAACAAATGCAGATTATGTGTTAGATGAGCAAGAAAGAAAAGTGGAATTGGAATGGGGAAAAACATCTAAAATAGTATGGGATAATACTAAAAAAAGAGGAGGTTTAAAGATTATAAAAGTAGATAAAGATAATCCAGAAATCTATTTAGAGAAAGTAGAATTTGATTTGTTAGATAAGGCTGGAAATATAATTAGTCATATTATCACAGACGAAAAGGGAGAAGCTATCATTAAGGATTTGCCTATAGGCACCTATATCTTAAAAGAAACTAAGACAAAACAAGATTATGAAATAGCAGCAGATGTAAGTATTACTATTTCATGGAACCAGTTATGCACACAAGTTATAGAAAATGTGAAAAAGAAAGGAAAAATTGAGGTATACAAAGTAGACAAAGAAGATAAGACCCTACCAATAGAAGGTGACAAGTTCCTAGTAAAAAGAGAAAATGAAGAAATGGTAGATACTATTATAACCAATGAACAGGGAAAAGCGATAACCAAAGACCTTCCTATAGGAAAATATTACTTAGAAGAAGTAGAGACAAATGAACAATATGTATTAAAGGAAGAAAAAATAAGCGTAGAGATTAAAGAAAAAGAAATAACCAAATTACAAATAGAAAATGAAAGAATAAAAGGAAAAATTAAAATAATAAAAACTAGTCAAGATGATAATCTGGTAAATGGAAAAAAAGCAGGTAGTCCAATAGCACATGTTAAATTTGAAATTTATGATAAACAGGGAATAATAACGGATACAGTAATTACTAATGAAGAGGGAATCGCAGAAACGAAATGGTTAGATAAGGGTATCTATAGAATCAAGGAAGTAGAAGCAGGCGATGGTTACCAGTTAAATACACAAGAAGTAGAAGTGATAATAGAAGAGCATCTACAACTTATGGAATTAGAAATTAAAAATACGTCTATCGTACCAAAAAAACTACCACAAACAGGTTACTAAAATAGCCAAATGTTTTAAACTAGAATTTTTGTCTTTTCATCATTTTTACTTTTATTAGTTTTTATAACACATTTAGTTCCAATAGTTACATAAAAGAAATTGCAAAAAAGAGGAACAAAAAGGAAAATAAATATAAAAAGAAAGAATTGACATTAACCAAAAGGTAATATAAAATAAAAGTATATACGTAAGATGAGAGGAGTAAAAGATGAAAAAGCAAAACGGTATAACGATGGTATCTTTAGTAATAACTATTATTATATTAATCATTTTAGCAGGCGTTAGTCTCAATATAACAATTGGAGAAGATGGCTTAATTACTAAAGCAAAACAAGCTAAAGAAAATGCTATACTAGCAAGTGAAGCAGAAGAAAAACAATTAAATAGATTATATGAAGAATTAGCAACAGGAGGGCAAGATTCTGATAATGCCTCCGGAGATGAGGCAACAATCATAGCCCTTCGAAAACAAATAGAAGAACAAAATAAGACCATTTCTAGTCTACAGAGCCAATTGTCAGTAGTACAGAGTCAATCGTCGATACTACAGAACAAATATGATTTACTAGAAACAGATTTTACAAAATTAAGAAATAGTGTGTTACAAATTTTACAAGATAGAAATATAAACATTGATAATCAAGCAAGTGTAGATACTATTATAGAAAATTTGCCTTATGTAGTAGCAGGAAAGCCAATTAGCTTTTTGACATCTAGTGCAACTATTTCTACTGGACAAACGATAACACCATTTTCAAATAACATTTCTGCAAGAGTAACCAATATATATATTTATGTGTCAGTAGGGAATAAGGATGCTATTAAAACTTCTAATGTGAGTGTAACTTTACAAGCTTCTACAGATAATAGTACATGGGATACTTTAAAAACAGATACAGTCGTTAGACCAACTCGTTCTACAAAGTTAATTTATGATGAATTTATCTCTATACAAAAAGATTACCATTACTTTAGATTGACTGTACATTCAGATGATAATGAAAACAGTAATTTATTTAAAATTTTATATATGTAAGTAAAAAATAAGAATAGAAAAATAACCTCCTTTAGGTTTAAACATACAATATTGGTAAATACTAATAGTAGTTTAAATAAAGGAGGTTTTTGGCATATGAAATTAGGAATTGCATTATCAGGAGGAGGGATTAGAGGAATTGCACATGCAGGGGTTTTAAAAGCTTTAGAAGATAATCACATTACAATAGATGTCATTGGCGGAACTAGTGCTGGCAGTATGATAGCTTCTTTATATGCTATGGGATATTCACCCTATTACATATATATGTTGTTTAAAAAATATGCCAAAGATATTGCAGGAATGAATACCAATCCTCTTTTAAGTGGGATACAGAATTTATTAGGGAATAAAAGAAAAGTATTAACAGGCTTAAAAAGTGGGGAAGCGATTGAAAAAGTATATGATAAAATGGCAGCAAGAAAAGGGATAAAAGAGATTGGTCAAATAAAAATGCCTTTAGTAATTCCTAGTGTAGATATTACAGAGTCTAAAGAATATGTTTTTACAAATTTTATTCCAAAGCAAATAGAAGATAGGCTGCAATATATAACACAGATTAGTATAGGAAAAGCAGTAAGAGCTAGTAGTAGTTTCCCAGCTGTGTTTAGCCCTTGTAAAGTAGATACACATGCCTTTATGGATGGCGGCGCTCTAGATAATATTCCTGTTAACGAAGTAAAAAAACAAGGAGCAGATAAGGTTATTGCTGTTAAATTTGATGCAGACCCGATTGATGAAAAAAGCAATTTAATGGATATTGTCATGAAAACAATTGATATTATGGGGAGCAAAATATCAGAGGAAAGTTTAGAAATGAGTGACTATGTATTAAATGTGTATACCGATAAAGTGGGATTATTGGATACACAAAAATTAGATAGCTGTTACCAGTACGGTTATCAATGTGTCATAGATAATTTAGAAGCAATTCAGAGGATTGTCAAAGAAGAAAAAAGGTGATATAATAGTTGACGTAATACAAAAATATATAGCAGGAGGAGCAACAAGATGAATCAAAACAGGAAACGGAAGATAGATGCTTCCTATATCATACAGGAGGGGAGATATGCTATCCGATTAGCGATGCCAAGTGATGCAGCAGCCTATGTAGCTAGGTATAATATGCCTGTTGGCAAGCAAATGAGGGACATGATTATCGCTCAGAAAAAAGAAACAAAAGCTTTTTTAGAAGCTATTTCTAATTTCCAATTTGTAATCTTGGAAGATGGGATTGTCATGGGGCTTATTGAGACGATTGCAAAACCACATACGATGGGCCGTGAAGCTTATGTGAAAATTGTCTTATCCAATGCAGAAGATAAGATGAAGAAACCAGAAATACAGGATTTGTTCATCAAGCTGTTAAAAGAGAAATTTCTGTATGATAGAGTTTGGATTTATAAAAATGAATATCAACATCCGCTGATGACAGATATGGTGGATATTGCTACATGAAAGGGCCTTAATGGCCATTTTGTGGCGATTAGATAGTTTCTTTTATAATTTTTTTCTTGCAGATAAAGCTTTTCTATGATATGATTATACAATAAAAAATAAAATAAAAGGTGGAATTAAAAATGTTAGATGTCTTAATGGACACAGCTATAGATGGTATAAAGTTATTACCATTTTTACTAATTACCTATATTATTATGGAATATATAGAACATAAAACAGGAGAAAAAGCAAAGAAAGTAATTCAAAAATCAGGTAAGTTTGGACCTTTATGGGGGGGAATATTAGGTATTTTCCCACAATGTGGATTTTCAGCAGCAGCAGCTAATTTATATGCAGGTAAAATCATTACATTAGGTACGTTAATTGCTATTTTTCTATCTACTTCTGATGAAATGCTACCAGTATTAATATCAGAAGCGGCACCGATAGGTACGATTTTAGAAATATTGGGTATTAAATTAGTAATTGGTATTATCGTTGGATTTTTAATAGATATAGTGGGACGAGCTTTTAAAAAGAAGAAAGAAGAAAGCCCTTCAGAAGAAGCAATTGGTGAAATTTGTGAACATGAACACTGTCACTGTGAAGAAGAGGGGATTTTCTTATCAGCTTTAAAACATACTTTACATATTTTTATATTTATCTTGTTGGTAACACTTGCTTTAAATATGGTAATTTATTTTATGGGAGAAGAAACTTTAGCCAATATCATCTTAAATAAACCAATTATAGGGCCAATTATTGCTGCTATAGTAGGGTTCATTCCCAATTGTGCAGGCTCAGTCATTATTACGAAATTATACTTATCACAGGTAATTAGTATGGGTTCTATGATTGCTGGCTTGTTAGTAGGTTCTGGAATTGGTATTTTGGTTTTATTTAAAGTAAATAAGAATATAAAAGAAAATATAAAGATTGCAGGTATCCTATATGCAGTGGGGGTTCTATTTGGAATACTAATTGATTGGTTTTTATAAATAAAAGAACAAATAAAAAAGAAATTCTTAAACTTTACTTTTGAAGGTATTGTTTTGGAATTTCTTTTCTTTTATTATATTTATGAAATACCTACGATTTCTTTAGCTCTTTTTATATCTTCTTGATTAGCGGTTCTAACCTTTTCTAAGGGATAATCTAAATGTAACTTAGTCCATTTAAATTTTCCTAAATCATGATAAGGAAGGAATTCCACACGTTCTACAGTTGGTAAAGTAGCAATAAAATCTTTTAGTTTTAGTAAGTCGGTTTCATCATCTGTTATGCCAGGAATTAAAACTTGTCTAATCCATAAAGGTTTATTATGCGCACCTAAATAGCGAGCAAAGGCCAATTCTTTTTGGTTAGAAACACCAGTTAAGTCTTTACATTTTTCATCATTAATACATTTAATATCTAATAAGAATAAATCTGTTAAGTCAATCACTTCTTTTATAGTATCTGTGATGGTAAAACTACCAGAGGTATCGATACAAGTATGGATACCTTCTTTTTTTAATTCCTTAAATAAAGCAATTATAAATTCTGATTGAAGTAAAGGCTCACCACCACTAATGGTAACACCTCCATCTGGCATAATGTAGTTTTTATATTTTCTAATTTTTTCTAAAACTTGTGTGACTGTATAAGTAGTTCCAGCATGTAAATCCCAAGTATCTCTATTTTGACAGTACTTACATTGCAAACAGCAACCTTGCATAAATACAATGAAACGAATCCCAGGACCATCAACAGCGCCTAATGATTCAAATGAATGTATTTTTCCTTCTATCATGAAAATTAGCCTCCTTTTCAAAAAAAGAAATCTGACTTTCCTTCTACTAGGGAAGGGAAAGCCAGAAATCCCTATATAGTTATTTAAATTCTATCTTGAATAGTTCTATTAATAACGTCTAATTGTTGTTCTCTTGTTAATTTAATGAAGTTAACAGCATATCCGGATACACGAATTGTTAATTGTGGATAGTTTTCTGGATGTTCCATAGCATCTTCTAGTAAAGCTCTATCAAATACATTAACATTAATATGATGACCAGTTTGTTTGAAGTAGCCATCTAATAAACTAACTAGATTTTTCTCTTGTGTTTCTAAATCTTTACCAAGTGTTCCTGGTGTAATAGAGAATGTATAAGAAATACCATCTTCAGAGTATTCGTATGGAAGCTTAGCAATTGTATTCATAACAGCTACAGCACCATTGGTATCTCTACCATGTAGTGGGTTAGCACCTGGTCCAAATGGTTCTCCAGATCTTCTACCATCTGGTGTGTTACCGGTTGCTTTTCCATATACTACATTAGACGTAATCGTTAAAATAGATAAGGTATGTTTTGAATTTCTATAGGTTTGATGTTTTTGTAATTTTCTCATGAATGTTTTAACGATTTCTACAGCAATCGCATCAACTCTATCATCATCATTTCCGTATTTAGGGAAGTCACCTTCTACTTTATAATCTACGGCTAATCCAGTTTCATCTCTAATAACTTTTACTTTAGCATATTTAATAGCAGATAAAGAATCAGCAACAACGGATAGACCAGCAATACCACATGCCATCGTTCTTAGAATATCTTTATCATGTAAAGCCATTTCTAAAGCTTCATAAGAATATTTATCATGCATATAATGAATAGCATTTAAAGCTTTGATATAAATTTTAGCTACGTAATCCATCATGGTATCAAATTTTTCCATAACTTCATTATAATCCAGGTATTCAGAAGTAATTGGTTCAAACTTAGGAGCTATTTGTTTTCCAGATTTTTCATCTCTACCGCCATTAATAGCATATAGTAAAGTTTTAGCAAGGTTAGCTCTAGCACCAAAGAATTGCATTTGTTTACCAATCTTCATAGCAGATACGCAACAAGCAATACCATAGTCATCACCTAGAGTAACTCTCATTAAATCATCATTTTCATATTGGATAGAAGATGTTTGAATAGAAATTTTAGTTGTAAATCTCTTAAATCCTTCTGGTAAGTTTTCTGACCATAATACGGTTAAGTTTGGTTCTGGAGCAGGACCTAAAGTCGTTAATGTGTGTAACATTCTAAAAGAGTTTTTAGTAACTAAAGTTCTTCCGTCAACACCCATTCCACCAACACTTTCTGTTACCCATACTGGGTCTCCACTAAATAGTTCATTATATTCTGGTGCACGTAAGAAACGAATCATACGTAATTTCATAACAAAATGGTCCATTAATTCTTGTGCTTCTTCTTCTGTTAGGATACCTGCTTGCATATCTCTTTCCATGTAGATATCTAAGAAAGTAGAAGTTCTACCTAAACTCATAGCTGCACCATTTTGATCTTTTACAGCACCTAGGTAAGCAAAATATAACCATTGTACAGCTTCTTTTGCAGTTTGTGCTGGTATGGAAATATCAAAACCATATTTAGCAGCCATTTTCTTTAAATCTTCTAATGCTACAATTTGGTCATGAATTTCTTCACGTTCTCTAATAACATCAGCTGTAAATTCATCTACATCTAAAATATCTAATTCTTGTTTTTTCTCAGCAATTAAAGCATCTACACCATATAAAGCAACTCTTCTATAATCACCAATAATTCTTCCACGTCCATAACCATCTGGAAGACCAGTAATTAAATGAGAACTTCTAGCAGCTCTTATGTCCTTTGTGTAAACTGCAAAAACACCATCGTTATGTGTTCTTCTTAAATGATTATAAATATAGTCTGTTTCTGGGTCTACTTCATAACCATAAGACTCACATGATTTTT
Organism: uncultured Clostridiaceae bacterium; assembly: GCA_958417695.1. GTDB lineage: Bacteria > Bacillota > Clostridia > TANB77 > CAG-508 > UMGS1663. The sequence continues at coordinate 16,438 of CATZDQ010000001.1, forward strand.
CAACAATTTTAATACCACCATTTGGCATAATAGCTCTTTTTAAAGGACTATCTGTTTGAAATCCAACGATTTGCTCTAAATCTTTATCTAAGTATCCTGCTTCATAGGCATTTACAGCAGATGGAGTTTTAGTATCTACATCTAATACGCCATTTTCTCTTTCTTTTTCATAAAGTTTTAACACTTTGTCCCATAAAGTTTTTGTTCTTTGTGTAGCACCTACTAAGAAAGAATCATCTCCTTCATAAGGTGTGTAATTTGCTTGGATGAAACCTCTAACATCAATCTCTTTTGTCCATTCACCACGTTTGTTAAAGCCATCCCATTGTTTAAATTCCATAATATACCTCCTTATAATAGTATCTATCGATTTTTTGTAATTATTCAAAATTACTCGCCTAATTATCATAACATATTTTGACAAGATTATCAATAAAATTTTTAGAAAAAAACAATAAAGTTGAGAATGATTATCAAAATGCTAGAAGAAATAGAAAAAAATAAAGCGTTAGTTATATAAAAGATAACTAGCGCTTTTCCTAACGTAGTGATTGACGATAAACCGTTTCTGCTAAATGATAAATTAACTTTTGGTCTTTGGAAGAACAACGACTTAATAAATCATTAAATTCGGATTGTAAATAGTGAGCCGAATGATTAGAAACACCATTTAAAATTTCTCCTTCTGTTACTTCTAATAAGCCGCAAATTTCAGAAAGTCTTTCAATATTTAAATGAATTTTTCCAGTTTCTACTTTGCTTAGGTAAGCAATAGAAACATTCATCTTTTCTGCTAATTGTTCTTGGGTGAGTCCTTTACTTTTTCTTGTCTGTTTAATTCTTTTTCCAATAATAGCAAAATCTACAGCCATGTACATTCTCCTTTCCTCTCTAGTAAATATAGCATGAATAAGTTTAATTTCACAGAAACAAATAGAGTAATTTCAACTAGTAATTCAATCAGAAAAGATAAACTTTTTATTTTTTAAGCTTTTTTAAGATAATCCTTTTAAATAGGGGTAGTTTATAAAAACAAATTAGAAAGACAAGGGAAAAGGAGAAAAAATAGATTTAAAAGTAAATAAAAATAAACAGTTAGAAAGAAAAGTAGGAGAAGAAATTTATCTTCGTTATGCTATTCCTACACACTATATACAAATAGGAGAAGATTATTAGAACTCATGAGAAAATATGTATGGCCACATTATCAAGAAGGCGATACGGTGTCTATTAGTGAAAAGGTAATTGCCTTATGCCCAAAAAGAGTAATTTATAAATAGGTATATCAGCAACTTGTAGTGTCTTATTAGAAAAAGCAGAAGAGGTAGTGGCTGTAGTGCAAATTACACAAAATACAAGTAGTAACAATCGTTCTTCTAATTTCTCACAAAAGGGGTTACAAGCAGGTGGCTTCTCTAGAAAGACAGTTGACAAAAATTAGAGGATAGGATATATTAAAAAAAAGGCCTATAAAAGTGCTTTTAGAGGGGGAAAATGATGAGTAAAAATGGAAAAAGTAGGATAGTCATTTGGGGTATGTTTTTTATCATTTTGATTGTGGGAATCATGATTGTTTATAGCCAGGTTAATTCTACAAATGTAAAGAATGAAAGTTATATTACAAAAGGGGAAAATAAGGCAACTATAGATTTAAGCAAAGTAAAAAAGATAACGGTATCTTATTTAGAAGAACAGAAAAATTTGAGTGATACACAAAGAGAAGAATTCATAAAAGCATTGCAAGATTTTGAATATTCCATAATTAAGGAAGAACTATTAATGGTATCTACAGATTATAAAGTAGAATTAGATAATGGTATTTACTTTACATTTGGTCAATTAGGAACAGAAGTTGCTATATATGAAAATGATAAAAGAAAATTTACAACAACCATTCCACATCATATTCTAAATTTGGTAAGAAAAGTATTTTACCAAGAAGAACAAAAAGATAACGAAAATGCGACTATATTGCAAGAAAATCAATTAACTGTTTAGTAATTAAAATTAAAAAAATATAGATATATCTGTTTTAGGAGAAAGAACTTACTTATGATAATGCACAATATAAGTAAGTTCTTTTCTATAAAATCTTTTAAATCTTCTCTTTTTAAGTTATATTTAAGATGAAGTAACTATACTTAGATTTATAAAATAAAAAAGAATAAAAAAATAAAAATTTTGAAGAATGAGCCAAAAGGGATGAAAGTAATCATTCGTATCTAAAGAAAAATAAATTAAAAAAGTAAAGAAGAGAAGATAGTCATTATTTTCTCTTCTTTTTAAGGAGCTTCCACTAAATCTTGCCAATACTTTTTAGGCATATATTGCATTTGTAATCTAGCATTTTTTCTTTCAGGTATAGCAATGGTTTTAAAAAAAGTTTTCCATAATTGCTGATAATACTTTTCTTCTTCTGTAATTGGTGGAATGACTAGCTGCGTAGAAGGTAAAATCTGATATTGTTTTGTATCATAGACAAAACAGATTTCTCTATTTTTATCATGAATTAGAAAGTTTTGCATAGATAATCGTTTTACAAAGTGCTGCCCTAAATTTTCTAAAACATTATTATCAGGATGGATAGAGGCATAATACAAATTAGGACCGACTTCTTGAAAACGAAGTAATCCTTTTAAACGATGGGATTCTCCTAGCATACGTTTGCGAAGCGCTTGTACGGTAAAGACATAGTCTAAAGATAACATGGTATCTATTTTAGGACCAATTTTAAAACCATGTAGTAAGTATTGTAAAATAGCCATTTCTTTTTTAGAATCTTGTGCTAAAAAAGCATAATAATTCTGATATAAGGTATTGTAAGAAATATTTTGAACAATACCATGAAAAATACGCTCCGATTTTATAAAATCTGTAGATACTTGCTGAACTTGGTCTAATAAATTAGGTTGATAGTTAGCTTCTACTAAGATTTTTAAAGGGATAGTTTGAGAGAGATAACTATTAAAAACAATTGTTAATAAACCTTCAAAACTGCCATCATATAGATAAGTTTGCGCATTACATTTTCCTAAAAACATAGTAACAGTTCCTTTCTTTATAAACTACCGGTTAAACACTTTATGTGGTCATCTTTGGTTGGTAAAAGCTCATCAAATAGAGAAGTTTGCACATAGGGTAAGCCAGGTGTAGATAATCTTTCTGTAAATAATAAATTTTCCATAATAAAATTTTGAGTAAAATGACGTATAGAGTCATAGTATTTTCCATCACAAGTAATAAAATATCTAGCTCGCTTTAATACGATACCTAGCTTTTTTAAATTATCAAAGGTTAAGTGGAATGTTCTTCTAGCCATAACAATCCTTTTAGCAGAAGTAACGCCAATACCGGGAACCTTTAATAAGGTAAAGTAATCTGCTTGATTAATCTCTACAGGAAATTTTTCTAGATGATGAAGAGCATAGTCACATTTGGGGTCTAATAGAGGATTAAAGTTTGGATGGTTTTCGTCTAATAATTCATCTATATGAAATCCATAATAACGAAGAAGCCAATCGGCTTGGTAGAGTCTATTTTCTCGAAGCAAAGGAGGCTGTTTTAAAACCGGAAGATGGGTATCTTCATTAATCGATACATAAGCAGAATAGTATACACGTTTTAAATGCATTTTTTGGTAAAGACTTTCAGAAAGTTTCATAATTTTAAAATCAGTTTCCGGTGTAGCACCTACCATTAATTGTGTGGTTTGCCCTGCTGGGACAAATTTCTCTTTATATTTAGACTTTTCTTGGGCAGAAATAGCAATTTCTTTAGCAATATAATGCATAGGAGTGACAATGTCTGCTTTTTCTTTCTGAGGAGCTAATAATTTTAAACTTTCTTGTGAGGGAAGTTCAATATTAATGCTGGTTCTATCGACTAAGGTACCTAATTTATGGATAAGTTCTATACTGCATCCAGGAATGGTTTTTACATGAATATAGCCATTAAAGTGATATTCATGCCTTAGAATAAAGATAGCTTCATATAGACGTTCCATCGTATAATCTGGATTTTTAATAACAGCAGAACTTAAAAAAAGCCCTTCAATATAATTACGTTTATAAAATTGAATGGTTAAATCAGCAATTTCTCTAGGTATAAAGGTAGCTCGTTTTACAGAATTGGTACAACGATTGATACAATATTTACAATCATAAATGCAACAATTACTCATCAAGATTTTTAATAAAGAAATACAACGACCATCGGCACCCCAACTGTGGCAAATGCCAGAAACTTCACCATTTCCAATACCTCCTTTTACATTGGTACGTTTGCTTCCCGAAGAACTACAGGAGGCATCGTATTTTGCACTATCGGATAGGATTTTTAATTTATCTAATAATTCCATAATAACCTCTTTATATATAATATCATACAAACATGTGTTTAAAATAAATATACCATACTAAAAAGAAAATGTCAAACAAAATTTCGTAAAAACTATTGACTTTAAAATCAATCTCTCTTATAATGACCATAAAAAGGAATTTTAAAATAAGGAAAAAATAAGATTGAGGAGGTTTTTTATGAGGTATACCTATCATAAATTAGTAAGAGATAAAGTACCAGAAAATATAAAACAAATGGGAAAAGATTGTTGTTATAAGATACTAGAAGATACAGAGTATACAAAAGAACTAGATAAGAAGTTAATAGAAGAAGTAAGTGAGTGGACAGCAGAACATAGTGTAGAGGAAATGGCAGATATACTAGAAGTAATAGAGGCTATTCAAAAAAATGAAAAAATAGAAGATATACAATTAGAAGAAATAAAAGAAAATAAGAAACAAAAAAAAGGTGGTTTTGATAAGAAAATTTACTTAGAAGAAGTAGAGGAAAAACAGGAAATAAAAATGGCTAAAGAAAATGAAGAACATAAACAAGAGGCTTTATGGAACTTTCTACAACCAGATAATTCTCTTAAGCAAATACAACAATATATTCAAAATGTTAATACGCTAAGAGGCTTTGAGGACCAACCGATAGAAGAAAAGATGCTACTTTTGACAGAAGAGATAGGGGAGTTAGCAAAAGCCATTAGAAAGCATGCTACCCATATGGGGACAGATATTCATAAACAAGAACATTATGATTCTGTGGAGAGTGAAGTGTCTGATTGTTTGTATGTACTTACTTGTATATGTAATGGTCTAAAGATAGATATGTTCGAATGTTTAAAACAAAAGGAGAAGGAAAATATTTATAGAACTTGGAAATAGATAGCAGATTTCTTAAACATTTATGAATATGGTCATTTTATTTGAAGTTTAGAAATACCTATGCTACAATACCAATATCATTTAGAAAGAGGCGAAAGAAAGTTATGTCAGAAAAGAAAAGGTATTGTCCAGATATACAAATAGGATTAACCAGTAAACAAGTAGAACAGAGAAAAAAAGAACATCTTTTAAATTATGATACTTCTGTTCCAACTAAAAGTATCAAACAAATTTTAAAAGAGAATTTTATTACGTTATTCAATATAATAAACTTATTTTTAGCAATTGCTATTTTTGCAGTAGGCTCGTATAAAAATATGTTTTTTTTATTGATAGTTATCCTAAATACAGCCATTAGTACTTTTCAAGAAATTCACTCGAAGAGAATTATTGATAAATTAGCCGTACTTGCTAGCTCTAAAGTGACAGCTATTCGAGATGGAAAAAGACAAGAGATTGCAATTGACGAGATTGTATTAGATGATATATTAGTTTTTGAAACAGGAAATCAAATTGCAACCGATAGTTTTATAGAAGAGGGCGAAGTAGAAGTTGATGAATCGTTTATTACAGGAGAAACAGATACTTTATTAAAGAAAAAAGGAGATATGTTATTATCAGGAAGTTTCATTTCTAGTGGTACTTGTATAGCCAGAGTAGAACATATTGCAGAAGAGAATTATACAGCCCAAATCTCTAGTGGTGCAAAATATGTTAAAAAAGTAAAATCAGAAATAATGGAATCTCTAAACAAAATTATTAAAGTATTATCTATAGCAATTGTACCAATTGGACTAATTTTATTTTGGAACCAAATGCATCTGCCAGATGCTACATTGCAAGAAGCGGTGGTAAAATCCGTAGCAGCCATCATTGGAATGATTCCAGAGGGGCTGGTATTATTAACTAGTACGGTTTTAGCAGTTAGTGTTATACGATTATCTAAAAATAAAGTATTGGTACAAGAATTATATTGTATAGAAACATTAGCAAGAGTAGACACCCTTTGTTTAGACAAGACAGGGACATTAACAGAAGGAAAAATGGAAGTTAAGCAAATTGTTAGCTTCGAGGAAGAGTCTCAAAATATGCAGGAGATTTTAGCCAATATAGCGGTGGCATCAGAGGATAACAATAGTACAATTAACGCATTAAGGGATTATTTTATAGAACCTTCTAACAAATGGACAAAAACAGCAGTTGTACCATTCTCGTCTAAAACCAAATGGTCAGGTATTGGTTTTAAAGAGCAAGGTTCTTATGTAATGGGAGCACCAGAGTTTGTATTAAAGAAACAATGGAAAGATTATGAAGAAAGAATACAGCCATATACTAAGGACTATAGAGTGTTAGTAGTAGCACATACAAACGAAAACTTTGTGGAAAGAGAGCTTCCAGACAATTTACAAGTAATTGGTTTAGTTTGCATTATTGATAAAATTAGAAAAGAAGCAAAAGAAACTTTGCAGTATTTTAAAGAACAAGGGGTTAGTATTAAAATTATATCTGGAGATAATCCTATAACCGTCTCTAAAATTGCTAAATTAACAGGGGTAGAAGGTTATGAGAATTATATAGATATGTCCCAAGTAGAAGAAGCACAAATAAAAGAAATAGCTAGTCGTTATACCATCTTTGGAAGAGTATCACCACTACAAAAGAAATGGTTAGTAGAGGCCTTAAAAGAAAAAGGAAAGACTGTAGCCATGACAGGAGATGGCGTAAATGATGTATTGGCTTTAAAAGAGTCAGATTGCAGTATTGCTATGGCCAATGGCAGTGATGCTACGAAAAGTGTAGCACAATTAGTTTTACTAGATTCTAACTTTGCATCTATGCCAAAAGTAGTAGCAGAGGGGAGAAGAACGATTAATAATATACAACGTTCTGCTTCTTTATTCTTAGTAAAAACCATTTATTCTAGTATATTGGCGGTATTATTCATTATCATAGGGGCAGAATATCCGTTTATGCCAATTCAGCTAAGTTTAATTAGTATTGTAGCTATTGGAATTCCATCTTTCCTATTAGCATTAGAGCCGAATAAGGAAAGAATTAGAGGCAACTTTATGAAAAATGTAATTAGTAAGGCCTTGCCAACAGCCTTAACGGTGATTATTGGGGTAGTTTCTTTAGGATTAGCTCATAAAATAGGAAAAGTACCAGATGAGATTTATTCTAGCTTATGTGTAATTACGACTGGGGTTGCAGGAATTCTATTATTATTTACTTTAGCAAGAAGTAGAAAAAGTGAACATAGTAATTTAATCGTTTCTCCTTTTAGATTTATCTTAAGCTTAGCAATGACATTATTATTTATGATAGGTTTAACAGGTTTAGATTGGTGGTTTTCTATAGCACCAATGGAAAGTATGTGGATGCAAATACCAATTATTGTAATAGTAGATATAATGAACTTTGTAGTTTTAAATTATTTAGTTGGTAAATTGTTAAAAATAGAGAAAATACAAAATAGAAGAAAAAGAAAGAAGTAGTATGTATTACATACAGCTTCTTTTTTTAGTAAGATTATATATTTAATAATTTCCATCTTTTACATAATGAAGTTCTCTTCCTGTTAAAACATTTTTTAAGAATATGGTATTGGTATTTTGAAGAAATTTAGTATCAGCTGTATTTTCTTTAAAGATTCCATATCCATTAGCAGAAATAACATAAATGTCTGTCGCTTCTTTTGTTAAAACTAATATATATTCTTCATCTATTTGTAATTCATAATCAAATTCATTTATATATTGTAAAAAAGAGTTGTTTCTTTCTTCTTCTGAAAGTACATCAATTCCCATTTTCTTGCATTCTTCATTAGCTAGTTTTTCCATCATTCTAGAAATCCTAATATTCCCACCGTTTAAATAAACTATTTTGCTTCCTGATAAAGAATCTCCTGAAAGAGTCTCTATAATCTCTATTTCTACTGGAGTATATGGTGTATAGGGATTAGAAAATTTTTCTTTTGCGTCTAACATAACGGCTTCTTTTATAGATTTTATTTTAGCTCTGACTACGGTATTATCTTTTACAATAACACTTGGATTACTAACATCTTTAGACCATTTATAATTACTTTTTATTGTCTAGTAAATATGACTTTCTGCCGTTTTTAAATCTTTTTTAGATGTTGCTATAATAACTTCTTTTTGCTCATCATCATTTAGGATATGGTAGCAAATAAGCACACCTATAATTAGTAAACTAGCTATCACAAGTAATATGAGACTTTTCTTCATTATACTTTTCATATCAATATTCCTCCTTAATAATTATATTTTTGTACTAATATATTGTTTGCATCTCTTGTCAAACCAACAATTGTCCAATCTCCAACTCCACCATACATAATACAACCTCTGTCATCATATATATCCTTTAATCCATATACATGTAACATTTCATGTAATACGGTGTTCATCCTATAGTTAGTGCTAGCACCATCTAAATCGGTATCATTAAGATATATTTTTCCAAATAACCAATCTAATTGATTTTCTTGACCATTTGTTTTCTAGCAAATATATTGGTTCTTGCTGAATAACCTTGGTTACTATTTTCTTGATAGAAATCTATTAAAGAAGTAAAACAGTTCTAATACAACTTTCATGCGAATACAATTAAACAAATGCATTGACATGGAGGTTTTCTTATATGAAGGGTATTTCAATAGAAGAGCGTGCAATTCGTTTAGCACATTATATCATAGATTCAAAAGATACCGTAAGAGGCGCAGCAAAAAAGTTTGGCGTTAGTAAAAGTACTGTACATAAAGATTTAAGTGAACGAATTTTAAAGATAAATCCTGTGCTAGCAGCAGAGGTAAGAGTTATCTTAGATGAAAATAAGGCAGAAAGACACATAAGAGGTGGCATGGCTACAAAAATGAAATATAGTCATATAAATGAAGATAAAGTAGGCTAAATAAAAAGATAATCAAGCATATTAAAACTTGGTTATCTTTTTAATTTAATATCAAACAAAAATCCCTAGCAAATGCTAGGGATTACTATTTTTATAATTAGTTGTTGTAATTATTGTTATAGTTGTTGTTTCTTCTTTGATCTTTTCTTGCTTTTCTGCAAGCAGGACATCTTTGTGGTTTATTTGTAAAACCTTTTTCAGCGTAGAATTGTTGTTCACCAGCTGTGAAAACAAATTCAGCACCACAGTCTTTGCATACGATTGTCTCGTCTACAAATTCGTTAGTATTCTCTTCCATCTTAGATTACCTCCTTCTTAAAATTTCTAGATTTAACATCTTTTGACTCATTGATTCCTTTAAAATTTTATTCTAGAAGGAAATGATCTACTTAATAATTAAAAATATTTAAGCTTTTTCAAGCCAACTACACTATACCATGCATTTAAAATAAAAGCAAGTGTTTTTGAAAAAATAAATAAAAACTATTTAGACACCATTTGATAAAATACGACATATGATACCATAAAGGATAATCAAAATGATGGGGTGGTACTGTGGGTAAATTTAAAAAAGGAGATATTGTAGGAAGAATATCTTACAATAAAGATGTGATATTCGAAATTAGTAAAATCATTAGAACTAGTAATAAACAAGAATTTGCCATATTAAAAGGGATTACAGAGCGTATCGAAGCAGATAGTCCCTTAGAAGATTTAGAACATATGGATAAACGTGTCGTAGATAATAAAATACAAGTATGGGAAGATAAAATATCTAATCGAATCCAAACATGTCTAAAAGACCCTATGTATTGTCTTTGTGCTTCTAAAAAATCATGGAGATGGGGAGAAAAAAGTGAAAAGAGAAGTAGCAAAACGTTTTATACAGGACAAATATTACATTTAGATGGAGATAAACGTTATAGTGAGAAATCTATGCGCTATTATAAAAGTTTAGGACTAAGTGCAGTTGTAAAAAATATACCAGAAAATAAACAAGCTTTTTATATAAAGGACTTGTTAGAAAAGTATAAACCAGATGTCCTAGTCTTAACTGGGCATGATGGTATGATAAAAAAAGGAATGGCATTTAACGATATTTATAATTATCGAAATTCTAGACATTTTATACAGACTGTCACAGAGGCTAGAAGTTGGAATACGAAAGGAAGAGATTTAGCTATTTTTGCAGGTGCCTGTCAGAGCTATTATGAAGGAATTATGGCTGCTGGTGCTAATTTTGCATCTTCTCCTGCTAGAATAATGATTGATTTTATCGACCCACTAATTGTGGCAGAAAGAATTGCCACAACAGAAAATACCAAATATCTAACAATCAAGGATATAGAAGAAGAATTAAGAGACGGAGAAGATGGTGTTAGCGGAATTGGCTCTATGGGAAAGAAAAAGATAATACTGTAATATTCAAGTCATAGATTTGTAATATAAATGTAATATAAACTGCGAAACAGCTGGGGTAAAAGCTGTTGAGGCAAACGACAGAAGAAGCGTTACTTTGACAATTTCTGCACTTTATGATACAATGTGTCCATCATAAAGAAGTAGGTGATGAAATGATTTGTAAAAGTGATATAACGAATCTTAAAAGTGATATAGGAGATATCATTGGACAGAAAGTTATTGTCAAAGGGTCTTTAGGAAGGAGCAAATCGTTTGAAAAAGAAGCAACTATAGAAAAAGCTTATCCTAATATCTTTGTAGTAAAATATGAAGAAAATGAAAGAAATGTTACCTATAGCTACACAGATGTTTTAACCAGAACAGTAGAGGTAGATGTATTTGATGGCCAGAATTATTGTCCACTTATTCCACCAACCATGGAGGTAAAGGCCTAAACCAAAGGAAAAATAAAATAAAAGATAGTAAAAATTCCTATTTTAGGAATTTTTTTTGTGTCTTGACCATATACATTAAATAATAAAAAGGAAAAAGGAGGTATATGGTTATGGCAGAAGAAAACGCAGCCAAGGAAACATTATGCATAAATCAGATGATTGGGCAAAAAATAGATACCATGATGGTGGAGGAAGATTTTGTAGTACCAGACATCAAGCCAGATATTCTAAGTACCATTCATACGAATGGAACAGTTTGTATCTATAAAAAAGAAGTCTTAGATGGAAAAATAAAGATAGATGGCTGTATCAATGTATATATCATGTATTTAGCAGATGATGAAAATGCCAGTGTCAGAAGTCTAAATACGAATTTAGAATTTTCACAAATAGTAGATTTTGATAAGGTTAAAGAGGGCATGATGTTAGAACAACAAATGACATTAAAATCTGTAGAGTGTAGAGTTCTAAATGGCAGAAAAGTAAATGTAAAAGCGATTATGGATATGCAATTAAAAGTATTTTCTAATGAAGAGGTAGAGTTTATTAAACAAATAGATACCGTACCAGATGTACAATTGCTTAATGAAAACCTAAAAATTAGTTCTTTATTAGGAACCGGTACTACAAAAGTATATGCAAAAGATACCATTATGATAGATAATGTAGACGACTTAGCAGAAATTATGAAGGTAGATGTATCTATCAAAAATAAAGAGACAAAAATTAGCTACAATAAAGTATTAGCAAAAGCAGATGCCAATATTAGAATGTTATATTTAACAACAGATAATCGTATTAATGTAGTTAGTAATAATATACCTGTCATGGGATTTATTGATATGCCAAATGTAACAGATGAACATTTATGTGATATGCAATATGAAATTAAAAATTTACTAATAAAGCCCAATAACGTAGAAGAGCATTCTGTTTATGTAGAAGTAGAACTAGAATTAAATTGCCATGTATATGAGACAAAAGATGTGAATGTCATTCAAGATTTATATAGTCCTAGTGTCAATTTAGTTTATAAACAAAAAATGATTAGAGCTATGTCAGAAAAACAAACTTTAACAGATATTTGTGCAATTAGAGAAAAACAATTTATTAGTGAAATAGGTGGTCATAAAATTTATGATGTGGATGTATTACCAACCATTACAAAACAAACCATTCTAAAAGATAGAATAATCTATGAAGGAGATATAGCACTCACCTTTTTATTTGCAGCAGACAACAGTAGTAAAATCAGTACACAAAATGTCAATGTACCATTCCATTATACTATGGACTGTGCAGGAGTAGACACCAATAGTCAAGTAGAAACGAATATGGAATTAGTTATGCAAGACTTTATTGTGATGCCAGATGAAAGTATGGAAATGAAAATGGATATACAATTTCATATACAAGTTTCTAATATGCGAAGTATGAATGTTATAGAGGAAATAGCAATTGAAGAAAGCCGTGAAGAAGAAAGATATAGCTTGGTAATTTATTTTGTAAAACCAGGAGATACACTATGGAATATTGCTAAACGATTTAAGAGTACAGTACCTAGTATTGTTAGAATGAATGAAATAGAAAACGAAAATAGAATCAATGTAGGAGAACAATTATTTATTCCTATGTCACGTTAAAAGAAGATGTCGCATATAGTTAAGAAAATGCGACATCTTTTTAGCTAAAGGAGAGAAGACATATGGATAAAATTTATTCTAGAAGACGTATCCTGATACCTCAATTTATAGAACGTGCAGGATGGAAATTACCTTCTAATCCAGATAAGAAAAAACGTACAAAATTTATGAAAATAGGAACGATTTTTACAATAGCTATCATTACTGCTAAAATAGTTTTACAAGCAATCTCTCCTATTATAGATGAACAATGTGAAAATCTTGCTAAAAGCATAGCCACTAAAATTTCTAATGAACAGGCTACTAATGTTATGAGTCGTTACCAATATGATGATTTATGTATGGTAACAAAAGATAATAATGGAAGTATTCGTATGTTAAGTTCCAATGTAATAGTCGTTAATGAAATAATTTCAGATGTGGCTATTAAAATACAAGAACAATTAAATCAAACAGATAATGAGACTTTTTATATTCCACTAGGTAGTTTTACAGGCAGTAAACTCTTATCTGGTAGAGGACCAAAAGTAGCTTTTCAAATGTCCACCATAGGAAATGTAGAAACAGATTTAAAATCAGAATTTTCTTCTGCTGGAATCAATCAAACTTTACATAGAATTTATTTAGAAGTAAATTGTAAAGTTCTAATTATGACACCATATCATACCATAGAAGAGCAAATTATTAATCAAGTATTATTAGCAGAAGCGGTTATCGTAGGAACCACACCTAATACGTATTACAATTTAGAAGGTATGACAAAAGAAAATGTAACAGATATTATTGAATAATGCCAAAAGGGACGTTCCTTTTTGGCAATTTTTTTGTGTAAAAAAGGACAAAATGAAAATTCTTTCTGAAAGTTAAGAGAAATAAAGGAATTATTTTAACAAAATATGGTATAATAATAAAAAAATAAAAGCAAGGAGGAAAGAAAATGATATATATAGTGATAGGATTGGTTGTAGTATTGCTAATAGTCATTATAGTGATGTTAGTAGGAAACTTTTTCTATAATATAGCCTTAAATGTAAAAACTTCTAAATCTTTTATTTTTAAACATACGGACCAGAATTGCCAAGAAGAAGTAGATAAGAAAAAACAAAAGCAAGAAGACCAAAAGTGGCTTGAAGAAAACGCACAAGATGTATATACAAAAGCTAATAATGATGGTTTGAAATTACATAGCTATCAGATAAAACAGACACAAAATAACAATAATCGATGGGCTATTTTAATTCATGGTTATACAGCAGATGCTATAGAAATGACTAGTGCTGCTAAATGTTTTTTATCATTAGGTTATCACATATTAATGGTAGATTTAAGAGGACATGGTAAAAGTGAAGGAACTTACATTGGTATGGGGTGGCCAGATAGATTAGATATTTTAGATTGGATAGAATGGATTGTAGAACAACAAACAGAAGCGGAAATTATACTATATGGTGTATCTATGGGAGCAGCTACAGTAATGATGACAATGGGAGAAGAAAGACTGTCAAAGAATGTAAAATTGGCAATTGAAGATTGTGGTTATACCTCTGTTTGGGAGGAGTTTTGTTGGGAATTAAAAACATTATTTAAATTGCCGGCTTTTCCAGTATTATATGCAGCTAATTTTGTAGCTAAAGTGCGCGCTGGCTATGATTTAAAGAAGGCATCTAGTATAGAACAATTGAAAAAAGCAAAAATACCACTTTTATTAATTCATGGAGAGGATGACAAATTTGTACCCTTTTTTATGCAAGAACAATTAATGCATGCTGGAAATGGCGTAAAGGAGAAGTTAGTTATAAAAGGAGCAGCACATGCAGAGTGTGCTAAGATAAATCCAACGCTATATTGGAAAACAGTAGAACAGTTTATAGACAAATATGCCAATACAAAAGAGGTAGATTAATATATCTCTTGCAATTTGTTATTGCCATTCCCACTTCGAGTAATATTTATTGGTAGAGAATAATATATGTTCTTTTTCGGTACCATTACTATATACTAACATTGCTCCCATTTGTTCTTCCGGTATAAAAGAAAAATTTCTGCTTTTCATATATTCATCTAAATATTGTCCTGCAGTTTTGTCTGATGTATCTCCTGTCTTACTAAATACTACTCTATTTGGTGTATTTTGAACAATCGTATATTCTTTATCTGTAAATAATATTTCTAACATTCCAAAACAAGAAGAAATTGGATTCCATACATTAAACTTTGCTATTGAAAATATGGTAGCACATAATAAAATTACAACACATATTACAATCGTCATAATAATTCCTTTTTTTTTCATAAACTACCTCCCTATAACTTATTGAATTACACTTTGTCAACAAACTGAAAAGAGATAGATTAATCTACCTCTTTCATAAATAATGCTATTAAATTTTTACATTTATCTGGGTCCCAAAGATATAAACTTAAAAGTACGCGTCTATAAGGTGTGATGAGATGATAAATTTCTGTTTCATATTTAGTAAGTAGTTCATAAAATAAAGGTCTTACGTTTTCAAAATCTAATTGTAATTTAGCAAAATCATAATAGCTGTAATTTTTAATAACAATTATCATATTGGCTATAAAACCATAAGCATTAACAGCTGCTAGTTGCGGAAATTTTTGTTGGATATAATGATAACGCTCTACACTAACATCAAAGTAATCTTTACAATTTTCATAAGTACGGTAATTAACAATACTGTTCTGACGTTTGACATAGTAGTATTTTGGTGTATCTTTATATACAATCTTTTTACAATCTTCAAATAGGTGATACATGATATCTATATCTTCGTAAAATTTGCCAACTGGAAAACGTTTTTTCTCAAAGATAGATTTCTTGTATAATTTATTCCAAGTGTAGTTTTGTACTTCTTGGTCAATTAATAATTCTCTAAGAGCAGATATGGCATCATAAACATAAATTTGTTCTGTAAAAGAATGCTTTTTAAGTTGATTATTTTCCACAATATAATAAGAAACCATAGAAATATCGGCATCTTCTTTCTGAGACAAAGTATATAAGGTTTCAAACATCTCTGGTGCTATATAATCGTCACTGTCAACAAATCCAATGTAATCTCCATGAGCATAATCTAAAGCGACATTTCTGGCGACAGATACACCACTATTATTCTGATGAATAAAATGAATACGACTATCTTTTTGCGCATATTGCCTACCAATAAGAGCACTGTTATCAGTAGAACCATCATCTACTAAAATAATTTCTAAGTTTTGGTAAGATTGGTTTAATATACTATCTATGCATTTGGTAAGATAGGACTCTGTATTATAAATAGGTACAATAATACTAATTAATTTCTTTTCCATATTTTCCCCCTTTATTTAAGTTAAGTATTAGGATAAGACTCTTCTATAGAAAATTCTTTATCAAATAGAGCTTTGAAATTGGCTATTTCTTGTTCATAGAATTCGTCAACTTGTTCAAGGCTTTTATATAAATTATCAAAATATTCTTTTAAAATTAATTTTAGACCTTTGGAAGATTCTGCTCTATCTAAAACGGTATTCGAATTATTTACAGTAGTTAAAAAACGAATACAAGTGCTAAAATATTTTTTTTCTGCTTTTCTTTGTAAATCAAAAAGACCACGTTCTTTTAAAAAACTAATACAGTTTTGATAACTATCAATCATATGAAAACGTTCTTTACTAAAGGGTCTACCAAGTGTACTATCTTTTCTTTGAACATAAGTATATAAAGGTTTGTTCGAAGTAACAAATCTTTGACAGGTATATAAAAGTTTGTAGACAGTATCTAATTCCTCATAGATACGTACAGTACTAAAACGAATAGTATTAAATAAACTTTTTTTATAAATTTTATTCCAAGTAACAATCGCTCTTAGATAAACATTAAAGTCCTCGTGCAATAATCGATTAAGAGCGCCTAGATTATCTAAACAAAGGATTTCTTCTTGTGTATCATCACAGATTTTTTCTATTTTTTGGTCAGCAAGATAAAATTTAACAAAACTGCATTCTGCAATATCAGCATGATGTGTAGTGGCTAAATTTAATAAATATTCATAAAAAATAGGTTCTATATAATCATCTGGGTCAATGAAATTGACATATTCTCCAGTTGCATAATCTAAACCTACATTTCTAGCACTTGCTTGTCCACCGTTTTCTTTATATATCACTTTTATTCTAGGATCTTCTTTAGCGTATTTCTCGCAAATAGAAGCAGAAGCATCTAAAGAACCATCTATGATAAAGAGAAATTCTAAATTGGTATATGTTTGCTGGAGAAGGGAAGTAATACATTTTTCTATATAATTTTCTACATTGTATACGGGAATAATGACACTTATTTTAGACTTCTTCATTTCAAAATCTCTCCTTTTTCTACAAAATTCGTATATTCTGTTAACATTTTACATGAGTTTTGCAATTATGTCAAGTAAAATACTAGTTGAGAATTTTCCAAAATTGTGTTATTCTAAGAATCACATATAATATACAATTACCTATTGACAAAGAAGAAAAAGCAGTTTAAAATGTTAACTGAAGTTAACAAAAAGAAAAGGAGAAAAAAGAGAAAAAATGTTAGAACTAAAAGATATCTGTTTTACAAGAGATAATAAGAAGATATTAAATCATGTAAATTTAAGAATAGAACAAGACAAGTTTATTGCTATTACAGGACCAAATGGCTCTGGAAAGTCAACACTTGCTAAAATTATCATGGGGATTGAAATGCCTGATGAGGGACAAGTATTTTTAGATGGAGAAGATATTACTAATAAAAAGATAGAAGAAAGAGCTAAATTAGGCATTGGATTTGCTTTTCAACAACCAGTCAAGTTTAAAGGAATTACAGTATATGACCTTTTAAAATTATCTGCACAAAAAGAAATTCATAAAAAAGAAGCTTGTGATATTTTATCAAAGGTAGGTTTATGTGCTAGAGAATATGTGGATAGAGAAGTAAATAGTTCCTTATCTGGAGGAGAATTAAAAAGAATTGAGATTGCAACTGTAGCGGTTAGAAATGCTAAATTAACTATTTTTGATGAGCCAGAAGCAGGTATTGACTTATGGAGTTTCCAAAATCTAATTTCTATATTTGAAGAAATGCGTAAATTAGTTAAAGGTAGTACATTAATTATTACCCATCAAGAGAAAATTTTAAATATTGCTGACCAAATTATTCTAATGCATAATGGAAAGATAGAAAGAATGGGGACAAAAGAAGAAATGTTAGAAAATGTGATTAAGAATTCAACTTGTTGCAAGTTAGGAGGAAATGAGAATGGATGAAATAGATAAGAATTTATTAAGAGAAATATCAGATACAAAGGGAACTTACACAGGTGCTTATAATATTCGAAAAAATGGTAAGGGAATTGAAAGGAAGATAACAGATAATATTAATATAGTTACAAAGACAGATGTTTCTGGTATTGATATTTTTGTAAAAGAAAATACGAAATTAGAATTTGTGCATATTCCAGTAATTATTACACAAAGTGGTTTGACAGATGTTGTGTATAATGACTTTTATATAGGAAAAAATGCAAATGTAGTAATTATTGCTGGTTGTGGTATTCACAATGACCACCATAAAGATGCAAGACATGATGGTATACATAGATTTTTCTTAGAAGAAGGTGCTAAGGTTA
>CATZDQ010000002.1 GCA_958417695.1 uncultured Clostridiaceae bacterium
GCATGGGTTCCTATTATTGGAGAAAATTATCTTTATATTTATTGTTTATGGGTAGCCGGCAGTTATAAAGGAAAAGGATATGCTACGCAGTTGTTACAAGACTGTATAGAACAAGCAAAAAAGTTAGGAAAGAGTGGTGTATGCGTATTAAGTAGTCAGAAAAAATTATCTTTTCTATCAGATAAAAAGTTCATGGCAAAATTTGATTTTAAAGTAGTAGATACGATAGCCGATACCTATGAACTATTAGCTCTATCTTTTGATGGAACTACCCCACAATTTATGCCAAATGCTAAAAAACAACAAATAGACTCACAGGTATTAACGATTTACTATGGAATGCAATGCCCCTATATTCCCAATTGCATAGAACAGATTAGTAAGTACTGTGAAGAACAACAAATACCTTTTAGATTAGAGAAAATAGATAGTTTAGAAAAGGCTAAAAATGTACCTTGTGTATTTAATAACTGGGCTGTTTTCTATAAAGGAAAATTTCAAACACTGCAACTTTTAAATGAGAATTCTTTAAAGAAATTATTGGAAAGTGCAGAATAAGAAATCTAAATTTTAATTATGTAATGGTTAAAGAAGATATTTTTCTAAAATACTAGAATATAAAAAAAGATATGGTATAATACCTTTGGTATACTTAAAAGAAAATAAATAGTAAAAAGGGGAGAAAAAAATGGAAGAAAAAGAAGTAGCAACCGTTAGAAAAATTACGGGAGAATTAATTGGAGGTTTTATTTTATTTAGTATTGTGTTTGGTATTGTGAATCGTATCTTATTAAATGTAGTTTATAGCAAAATAAGTAGCGATTTGTGGGTATTAAAACTAATCTTAGCTGTAATCATTTGTTGTATATGTATTTTTTTAACTTATTATGCAAGTACAAAAGTGACATTCAAAAAAAGAGCTATTTTATATGCAGATGTATCAGCAGTTATTAAAAATATACTTGTCTATACCATCGTCATTTGTACACTTTCTACAATTTCTACTTGTATAACAGCCATAGACAGTATCAATGGTGTAGAAAAAGAGATTAATTCTAATGCCAGTGTAAAAATGCAGGAAAAACTAATGCAATATTATTCAACAGATAAAGAGATTGCTGACTATCAAAGTCAGAAAAAAGAAATAATAGAGCAAACACAAACACAGATTACGACGATGTACATTATATTAGGCGTTATCCAATTAGCGATTTATTTTGGAATGATTCCTATTGAGAAAAAGTGGATAATGAAACATGCAGTTAGTGATAACTAGAAAAAGCAAGTATTGGAAAGAGCAATAGGAAACTATACCAGATTTATAAAGTGGTGAGTTCAGATTGCTCTTTTTCTATGGAAGCAAAGTGCTATTTTTTAATGATAGTATTAAAATGATAGAGAAAGTAGGAAGAACTAGGATAGAAAATACTGAATTACCAAGCGATTCATAATTTAATAATGAAAAAATAACTATATGTTATGTAATTAACGGATAAGAATCTGAAGAGTAACAAAAACTTTCTTAGAAAAAAGCATGATAAAATCTTTGATAAAACAAAAGAAATGGAGATTTTATTATGGAAGAAAAAAAGAAAGCACAAATTAGAAAGAGCAATATGAAACTATATCCCATTTATAAAATGGTGAGTTTAGATTGGCTCTTTTTTTATGGAATAGAAGTGCTATTTTTAATGCAAGTTAAGCATTTTACAGCATCAGATATTGTACTTGCTAGTTCTATTTATGCATTTTTTTGTATAATTGTACAAATCCCAGTAACAGTCATTATAGGTCGAATTGGAAAAAGAAGAGGAATGATACTAGGTAATCTATTTACCTTCCTTGCAATGGTGTGTATACTTCTTTGTAAGCCATATAGTATGTATATTTTAGCTAGATTGCTTTCAGCAATTGGTTTTGGAATGAAGGGAATTGCTGAATCTAATTTTTTAACAGAATCTCTGCCAGAAACAAAAAGAAAGAGTGAAATATTCTCTAAAATAGATGGAGGTGGTTATTCAAAATTTTGTTATGTAGGAGCAATTTCTGTTTTTATTTCTGGTTTTCTATATGACATAAACCCCTATATTCCAATTGTGATATGTTTGATGTTTAATGCATTTTCTATTATAGCATCTATTAATTTCATAGAAATAACAGAACCATCTAAAATAAGTTGTAAAGAAAATAGTTTTAAAAATACGGTTTATGATTTAAAAAATGGATTTCACTTTATATTTCAATCAGCTCGATTAAAGGCCTTGTTATGTATGTTAGGATTTATTTGGGGAATCATTATATTAGTATCTTCCTATCAGGAAACCCAATTAAAGGAAATGCAAATTCCTTCTTACTACATAGGGATTATATTAGCAACTACTCAATTATTAACTGGTATTTTTGCTACAAAAGCTATAAGTTTTCATAAGCAACATCGTAATAAAACCTTAACACTAATTAGTTTAACCTTAACCATAAGTGCAATCATTTTAGGTACAAGTATGTTATTACCAATTCCCTTTTCTATGCAATTAGGAATCGTATTATTTACTTTTATAGTCAGGTCATATAGTAAGGGGATTTATCAAGTCGTTAAGAAACGTTATTTAGGAAATTTTACGAATGCACAAATATTACCTAAAATTTATGCAGCTAATAGTATCATTTCTAATATGGGTAGGATGGTCATTAGCTTGATAGGGTCTATGTTATTAAGATGCATGTCATTACCACAGGCTGCCTTGTGTTCTGGTATTGGATTTACCATGGTAGGGCTATTATTAATTAGATATATGAAAAATAAGGTGGGGTTAAAACCAGAGGCTTATCCTAAAAAAGACATTGAATATGTAGCAAGATAACGACAAAAGAATAAAAAAATGCAAATAAAGAAATAGGATTGAAAGTCTTTTTACTTTCAATCCTATTTTTCTCATAAAACTATTTATCTTCTTTTTTATCTGTATTTTCTGATTTGGTTATAATCTTATCTTCTTTTTTCTTAGCTACTTTTTTTTCTTTTTTTGGTGTTTCTTCTTTTTTAGTACTTTCTTTTCTATATACCATATTAACTAAAGTAATACCAATACCGAAAAGGGTAACTAGTAAAGAGATAACCCATCCTGCATAAGGAATAAGAGCAAGTAACCATAGAATAATGGTAGAAATTAATGTAAAAATAACTAATTTTACATTACCATTTTGTTTTAATAATTTACAAATTAAACCGCCAAAGAATAGGCTTGTTATTGCTAAACCAAACATAACAAGTCGGCTACCAGCACATATCATAGAACTAAATATAGTAACACCTACAACACTTAGTATTAATAAAATACTAGCTAAGGTAGCTACAAATGGAGAAACAATACCAATTCCTAAAGATACAAATGCTTTTTTAGTACCCATATTGGTTACTCTATCTACAAATTTTGGAGTAAGCCAGATTAATAACATAACTAATACAAATGTGTAGAATACACTTCCTAATAATCTGATAAGAATACTTAAGATACCTTCTGAATAATTAGAAGAAGCTTGGTATGTAGTGTTACCAGATATTAGACCTTGTGCAAAAGTCATTTCTTTTCCTGTAGTGTAACTTAAATCACCATAAATAACGGTTCCAATGTCTTCTGCTAAGTTAATGGTGTTGGCAGAAATATGTGCATTTCTTCTCACTTTTCCATTTAAATTAATAGTATCTGCATTGACTCTTAAATCTCTATAGATGAAACCATCTTTTTCTAGATTTAAAGTAGCACAGTTTGCATATACATCATAAACAACACCGTTAATGGTAATTTCATTAGCAAAAGCAAAAATACTACTGTACACATAACCACCATTAATCGTTAATTTATCAGCAATAACGAAAAGGTCTCCTCCGATTTCTCCACTAATCGTAACATCTCTACCAATAATGAAAGCATTACCATCTACTACTTGTGTAACATTTGGGGAATCCTCGCATAGATATAAGTCTGTTTTTACCCAATTGTCTTCAGATGAACCTTGTGTAGTAGTATCTGCACCTTCTTGTGTATTGGTTTGTTGGTCTGTAGGGTTAGTTGAAATTGGTGCTGTATCTGTTGCATAACAGAATGTAGATAACATTAGTATGACAAGAACAATTGCAACTAAAATTTTTGATTTGTTTTTTAACATGAATAATCCTCCTTTGTTCTTTAAATTATGCATTAAATATAACCCTTAATGGTCTTTTTGTCAAGAAAAAAGCAACAACTATTTTTTAGTTGCTGCCTCATGAATGGATAAGTAATAAGCACAATTGCTATTAGGGGTTACTTTTTGTTCAG
The DNA here is from genome assembly GCA_958417695.1 of uncultured Clostridiaceae bacterium. Classification (GTDB taxonomy): domain Bacteria; phylum Bacillota; class Clostridia; order TANB77; family CAG-508; genus UMGS1663. The sequence continues at coordinate 4,320 of CATZDQ010000002.1, forward strand.
AAATGTTTTCGAATGCACATTTTCCGTCCTTCTGATAAATACAATTAGAAGAACAATTAATATTGGTCAAGCTTATCACCTCTTAAGACATAGTATGTTTGTTTCTTAAGAAAATATGCATAAAACGAATCTATTTTTTGGAATAATCTTCACAATAAAAGCGAATAGAACATTTCTCACATTGTGGATTTCTAGCAGTGCAAGTATTTCTTCCATGCCAAATGAGGATGTGATTCATGTCTTTATAATAAGCCTTTGGAATTTGTTTTAGTAAATCTTGTTCAATTTTTTCTGGTTCTTTTTCATGAGAAAGACCTACTTTATTAGCAATACGTTTACAATGCGTATCTACAGCAATACCTTGAGGGTCATTAAAAGCTTCTAACATGACTACATTGGCTGTTTTTCTTCCTACACCAGGCAGACTCATTAATTCTTCCATAGTCCTAGGAACTTGACCATGATATTTTTCTACTAAGATTTTAGCCATATTTTGAATATTTCTAGCTTTGTTCTTATAAAAACCACAAGGATGCACGAGTTCTTCTAAAGTAGATATATCGGCAGTAGCAAATTCTTCTGGAGTACGATATTTAGCAAAAATAGAAGGCGTGGTTTTGTTAACTCTTTCATCTGTACATTGAGCAGAAAGAATAACTGCTACTAACATTTCAAAGGGGTTAGTAAAATCTAAGCTACATTTAGCATCTGGATAAGTTTGTTTTAAAATTTCTATTATTTTTAGGATATCTTGTTTTTTCATTTTTATTCACCATTTCTTTCTTTATAAAACACTTCTTCTTTATTAAACCATAAAGCAAAGCTTTTTTCAAGGAAAGGGTAACAAAATAAAGTAAAAGCAATATAATATTATAAAAGGAGGTAATAGATTATGTTTTGTGCACTGAAAAAGACAATAGGGGTATGTTTAGTAGGAATGGGTTTTGGCGTACTTCTCGTATTATTACTTCCCATTACAGGATGGTTATTTTTAATCGGAATAGCAATATTAGCAATGGGATTAATGTGGCTATTCTGCTAAATATATCAAATGAAGGAGAGTGGAGAAAGTATGACAATCGTTGTAAAAAAAGTGCCTAAATTCTTAAGAGGTTTTGTAAAATTGATTTTCGGAATTAAAGATAAATAATACATAAAGAAAAAAGACATAAAAATCAATGGAAAACAAGAAAATACAAAAATAGGTCCGATTAAGCTTACAAGATATAAACCTAATCTGACCTATTTTTGTTTACTATTTCTTAAGAAATTTCCTATCAAAAAGTATGATGCACCATACTTTTATGTTCTATTTATGAACTAAGCTCTTTTAACTTTTCCAGAACGTAAGCATTTTGAACATACAGATATTCTTTTTGTTTGACCGTCAACGATAGCTTTTACAGTTCTTAGATTTGGTTTCCAAGTTCTAGCTGCTCTTCTACTAACGTGTGAACGTGCAATACTAATTTTATTTCCATGAGATAGTGTTTTTTCGCAAATTTCACATTTTGCCATGATTCTAGCACCTCCTATATGTTTTATAAAATGACTATTTATTATATTAACACACAATCTATAGAATTTCAAGTGTTTTACGAAATAAATTTATAAATCCTTAGGCAATACAAGTGTAGAAAATATAAATGAATGATTTTGGTAAAGAAGAAGCCTAAATTCAATAAAAGAATGACAGAAATTCACAGAAAAGTTAAAATAGGGTAAATTAGGTAAAAAAATGCTTAAAATGCCTTAAAATCAGATTTGCTAATTTAAAAAAATCTGTTATAATAAAACACGATGGTGCATTATTCTAGTCGTACTGTCTATAACGAGGGTGGGGCTAAAAATCCACTAAAGGGCACATCGATGAAGTTTCTTGTTTATGCGCGAAATGCCAGTTTTGCGTGTATCCAGGAAGTAAGGAATACGGGTATTATATAATGGCATATATAAGAACTTCCCTTATTCCGCGGAGGCTTAAGTAAAAAGTTTCATGTAATCTTTGAAACGATACATTTTTAAGTATAACCTATGCTGCGTGCCAAGACACAAAATGCATAGAGTAGCCTGTCTTGAGTGATTATATTGGGATTAGGATGGTATAAAAATAAAAAAATTCGGCCAAATTTTTTGTTTTTGATGACTATGAAATTATAATTGCAAAAAAGACTAGTCATAGGTTGCAGTATGTCAAGGAAAACTTCTAGAATGTTTGCTTCCAAAATAGGAGCATGGAAGTCTATGGATTAAGGTACGGATTTAAGTGGTGATCTAGTTTCTACATATTGAAAAGTAGGTATTTTCTTTAAATGGAAACAGCTAAATAGTAATATTTAGTAGAAAATAGAGAAATTCTACTAGACCTAAACCGTAAAATTTACTTAGACTTTTACCATCTAAATCTTTTTATTAATAAGAAAATTAACTAAAAAAGAAATATACAATTTGAGAAAAGTAAAGAATAGAAAATAGAAAAAATAAAATTAAGATAAAAACAAGAAGAAAGAAACAAGGAGAGAAAAAATACGTGAAGAGTCATAAAACAAAAAAAGAAAAGAAAGATAATGCTGATTTAAAGTGGTTTATAACGATATTTATAACCACTTTTATATTATCCATTGTGTTTTCTTATATATCTACAAATGCAATATCTAGCTTAGCATTATTTCCAGCGATTGTCATTTTATTAATCACTATTTTTGTAGGTATTATTTTTGATATTGTTGGTGTAGCTGTAACAGTTGCGAAAGAACAAGAATTTCATGCCAAAGCAACCAAAAAAGTGAATGGTTCAAAAACTTCCATACATTTAATTAGAAATTCTGCAAAAGTGGCTAATATCTGTGCAGATGTTATTGGGGATATTTGTGGGGTACTTAGTGGTTCTATAGCAGCACTAGTGACTATGAAAATCACAGAAAAATTTGGGCTTACCTTTAATTTACAGTTTATCATTAGTGCAATAGTAGCTTCTTTAACTGTTGGGGGGAAGGCTATAGGAAAAGGTATTGCACAACGTAATTCAACCAAAATTGTACATATGGTAGGTATCGTATTAGAAAAGTTTGAGAGAAAAAATAAGAAGCAGATAAAAGGAACTAAAAAAGAAAAAGAGAAATTTTTTAAAGAAAAAATAAAAGAAAATAGTTAAATACGAAGGTAAGCTTCGTATTTTTCTTTCTAAAATATAAAACAAAAATTCGTAATATCGCTTGCAAAAATAAAAAAATATGATACAATGCTAGAGATGAAAAAGCAAAGGAGAAATGAAGTATGTTTGCCTATATGAAAGGAACTCTAGAAGTAAAAACAGTAGGATATGTGGTAATAGAAGTAGCTGGAATAGGGTATAAAATTTTTATGTCAGAGCCAGCTATAGAAAAATTAGGAGAAATAGGAGAGATAGTAAAAGTACATACCTATTTAAAAGTTAGAGAAGACGATATTAGTTTATTTGGGTTTAATACTAATGAAGAATTACGTATGTTTGAATTATTATTATCCGTTAGTGGGGTTGGTGCTAAATCAGCCATTACAATTTTATCCAATATTACACCATCTAGTTTTGCATTAGCTGTTATTTCAGATGATGTGGGGAAATTAAAACAATTGCCAGGGATTGGTGCCAAAACCGCACAAAGATTAATTTTGGAATTGAAGGATAAGTTAAAAGGAGAACAAATAGAAGAGGATAAGTTAGATAAAATGCAAGAAACCTTGTTAGATAATCATAAATCTACAGAAGCTATGGCAGCACTACAAGTGTTAGGGTATAGCAAAAAAGAGATTGAGAAAGCATTAGAAAAGGTAGATAAAGAAAATTTAACTGTTGAGGATATAATCCGAAAAGGATTATATAATTTAGCAAGATAGAAAGATGAGGCGTGAAAGATATGGTGGATTTGAGTAAACCGTTAGCTTTTAGAATGAGTCCCAAAACTTTAGAAGATTATGTAGGACAAGAACATGTACTAGGAAAAGATAAAATCTTGTATAGAACCATACAGGCAGACCGTTTATCTAGTATAATTTTATGGGGACCACCTGGTTGTGGAAAAACTTCACTAGCTAGAGTCATTAGCCATACAACAAAATATAAATTTACAAGAATTAATGCGGTAACTGCAGGAATTGCAGATATTAAAAATGCTATTGCAGAGGCAGGAAATGCTTTTATGAATCCATCTGGAAAGTGCATTTTATTTATCGATGAGATTCACCGTTTTAATAAATTACAACAAGATGCTTTACTACCATATGTAGAAAATGGGACAGTTATTTTAATAGGAGCTACTACGGAAAATCCATATTTTGAAGTGAATAAAGCCTTAATTTCACGTTCTATGGTTATAAAATTAGAACCATTAACTACTGAAAATATCTATACAATTTTAAAAAAATCTTTAACTGCACCAGATGGGTTAGGGAATTATCGCATTCAAATAGAAGAAGACACTTTAAGAAAAATAGCAGAGGTATCTGGTGGAGATGTTAGAACCGCATTAAATGGTTTGGAAGTGGCTGTTTTAACTACTAAAATGAATGCAGATGGTGTGATAGAAATTACGCCAGAAATTGCTGCAGAAAGCGTACAAAGTAGAAAGGCAATTTTTGATAAAAATGGGGATAGCCATTATGATAATATTAGTGCTTTCATAAAGTCTATGAGGGGAAGTGACCCAGATGCGGCTATCTTTTATTTAGCAAGAGCCTTAAATGGTGGAGAAGACCCTATGTTTTTGGCTAGAAGGATAGTGATTGCAGCTTCTGAAGATGTGGGAATGGCCAATCCGAATGCCTTAGTGATAGCCAATAGCGCTATGCAAGCAGTTCATATGGTAGGAATGCCAGAAGCTAGAATTATATTAGCAGAAGCGGCTGTCTATGTAGCAACTTCTCCAAAATCAAATGCTAGTTATTTAGCAATCAACCGAGCACTAGAGGATGTAGTCAATAAAGATACGGGCAGTATTCCTATGCATATTCGTAATGCGCCAGCAGAGGGAATGGAGCAATTTGGCTATGGGGGTGATTATAAATATCCTCATGATTATCCAGGCCATTATGTAGAACAACAGTATTTACCAGATAAAATGTTGGGAGTTAAATATTATATAAAAGATGATACTATACCAGAATAATGAAAAATTCTACAAAAATGAAAAAATGTAGACTTTTATAAAAAAGCAGTGTATAATGAAACCATCAAAGAAAGAAAGGATGTTTAGGTTATGAGAAAGTTTGGAAATGTATTATGGGGTCTTGTATTTATTGCAATAGGAATCATAATTGGTTTAAACAGTATGGGGGTTACACGTATTAATATCTTTTTTAGTGGATGGTGGACATTATTTATTATTGTACCATGTTTTATAGGTCTATTTAAGAATACGAGTAAATGGGGAGACCTTATTGGCTTATTAATTGGAATTGCTTTGCTGCTATGTGCACAAGGAATATTAAGTTTCTCGTTAATTGCAAAACTAATATTCCCATTTATTTTAGTAGTTATTGGTTTATCCTTTTTATTTAGGGACTTTTTTAATAGTAAGATTAATGAGAAAATGAAAGCATTACAAAGAGATGGAGAAAAACAATATGCTGCTACTTTCGGAGAAAATAAAGTAGAAATGCAAAATGAAATTTTTGATGGAGCAGAATTAACAGCTGTATTTGGAAGTGTAGAATTAGACTTAACTAGGGCAATTATGCAAGAGGACCAAGCCATTCATGCTTCTGCTATATTTGGTGGGATAGAAATTCGTGTACCACAAAATGTATATGTAAAAGTAAAATCAACACCCATATTTGGTGGAGTAAGTAATAAAAGTATTACTATAAAAGCAGAAAATACACCAACCTTGTACATAGATGCCTTTTGTATGTTTGGAGGTGTAGATATTAAATGAGTGAAGGACAAAGAATTATTAAATATATAGCGATTGCTTTTGGAACATTTCTAAGTGTTGGTATTATTAGTTTTACCATATCTTGTCTATTATTTGGATTTGGAATATTTGGTTCCATTTTAGGTCTGCAAACTTTAGAGGAGACATCTATTAGTGAAGGAACAACTACTTTTTCAGAAGAATATACCATGGTGGATAATTTAAAATTAGACTGTAAATTATCACAAGTAACAGTTGTAACAGGAGATACTTTAAAGGTAGAAACGAAAAATATTACAGAAAAGTTTAGTAGTCAAATAAAAGATAATACCTTAGTGATTGAAGAAAAACAGTCTTTTCAGTTTTTTAATAGAAGAGAAGATGCACAAATTAAAATTACCATTCCAAAGAATAGTCAATTCAAGGAAGTAAAAATAGCAGCTGGTGCTGGAAATATGGAGATAGAAGGCCTAAAGGCAGATGTTTTAAAATTAGAAATTGGTGCAGGTAATGCTAAAATCAAACAGGTAACAGCTTATAAAAAAGCGGATATAGATGGTGGTGTTGGTAAGGTTGTTATTTCAGAGGCTTCTTTTAATGATTTAGATTTAGACGTGGGCGTAGGTAATTTTAAACTTTCTGGAAAATTAACTGGAGATTCAGACATTGATTGTGGTGTAGGAAAGTTAGAATTGGTTGTTTTAGGAAAACAAGAAGAGTATACAATAAAGGCTAAAAAGGGAATTGGTGACTTTCAGGTAAATGGACGTTCTGTAGCAGATGATACCACAATAGGAAATGGTAATTATCGAATGGAAATTGATGCAGGTGTAGGAAAGACAGAAGTTTATTTTGAAGAATAAGGAAAGCTAAATAAAAATGTGTTAGAAAAATAAGAAGAGTATTGCGTGTGCAATATTCTTCTTTTATGCAAACTAGTAAACAACCAGTTTTTATAAAAAATAGAAATGGTGTACCTCATAAAATATAATAAGATAAAAATAGAAGATAAAAGGTGAGGAAGAGCAAATGAAGAAAGAATCTGGAATTACGCTAGTAGCATTGGTGGTAACGATTATTATTTTAATTATTTTAGCAGGTATTAGCTTACAAGTAACCATAGGTGAGAATGGAATAATTACAAGAGCAAAACAAGCTAAGCAAAATATAACTTTAGCAGGTGAAGCAGAGGCCATGCAACTTAATCAATTATATTATGAATTAGAAACTGGTGGTGAAATGTCAGAAGATGAGGAGTCTACTAAGAAAGATGAAATCATTGCTTTATTACAAAAACAGGTAGAAGAATTGCAAAAACAAGTGGCTAGCTTGCAGACAGAAAACACCGAACTAAAAAAACAAATAGAGAATTTAAATATACAAATCAGTAATTTACAAACAGAAATAGCTGATTTAAAAGCACAAGTAGCCACTAAAGAGGTAGAGATAGCCAATTTAAAGAAACAAGTCAGTGAGAAAGAAGCTAAGATACAAGACTTACAAAATCAATTAAATAATATAAATTCTCTACTAGCTCAGACCAATGCCACAGCAGATAAAATCTTATCTGGTTATAAAGCCTATAGTGGTGGAAAGCTATTAACAGGAACAATGATAAATCAAGGAGCTATCAATAGTAGTTTAAATTGTAGTCAAACGTATACCATTCCAGCAGGATATCATAATGGTTCTGGAAAGATAACAGCCAATAGTTTAGCTAGCCAAACGTCAGGTACTGCAACAAGTGCAGATATTTTAATTGGGAAAACAGCTTGGGTAAATGGAAATAAAATAACGGGAACGAATAAAAGCAAGGAACTAGAGACGATTAGTGTAACTTTTCCAGTTTCTACAGCATGGGTAACTTCTAAAACCGTATCCATTGCTTCTATATATAGTCAGTATGGTAATATTACGATTAATAATATAATTCCTGTTTTTAATAATTATCCAGATATTAGAAATAGTCAAGCGGTTAATGCCTTTGCACCGAGTTTTACATTTTCTTATTCTGCTTCAAATGGTAATTTTACAGTAAATTGTAATACAGAGATGAGAACGTATAGTACATTTTCCATGAAATTGTATATTATACAATAAATTATTGGTTTGACAAAATAGGAAATACTTGATAATATAGGAACATAATATTTTATGTCCAAGGAGGATGTAACATGAACGAGCGGGAGTGTTATGAAAAGGTTTTAGAAGAAGTAAAAGTGTATATCAATCAGATGTATGCGTATTTCAAACAGAACAGACCGGAAATGCAAATTAAAGATGAAGAACCAGAGAAACAACTTGAGGAAATAATTACTAAAAGATATCTGTCACCAACATATATGACAGATTTAGTATATGCCTCTAGTTGCCTTTTCGAAGGAGAGGATTCGCGCTATCAAAGTTGCTTGGATGAGTATAAAGTCCGAGTAGAGATTTTTTTGGACAGGTAAACAAAGAGGAGCCCCTATTAATAAGGGGGCTCCTTAAACTTACTATGCATAAAACTTATGGTATAACAATAGATTGTTTATGTAAAAAGAAACAGAAATTTTATAAATATGGATAACTCTTAGATGGCTAGAATATAATGCTTCTATAAGTTTGGTAACTTTAAAGGCTATACTATATTTTAACAAAAAACTAGACGTCTATTATTTAGACGTCTTAGTGTTTATATATTATTTTTTAGACTTTTCATCATCTTTTAGAACTTCTTTAATAGCACCAATACTACCTAAAGCTGAAGTGGCTTCGAATGGGATGAACACTTTGTTAGCATCACCATTGGCTACTTCTTTTAAGGCCTCTAAAGATTTTAATTGAACTAAAGTCTCGTCTGGGTTTGCTTTTTTCATAGCACTGTATACTTTTTGGATTTCTTCTGCCTTGGCTTCTGCTACTCTTTTGATAGCTTCTGCTTCACCAGTTGCTCTTCTAATTTTAGATTCTCTATCTGCTTCTGCTTCTAAAATAGCAGCTTGTTTTTTACCCTCTGCTAAGGTAATAGCAGATTGCTTTTCACCTTCTGCTTCTAAGATTAAAGCTCTTTTTGTTCTTTCTGCATTCATTTCTTTTTCCATGGCATCACGGATGTCAGCCGGTGGTGTAATATCTTTAATTTCCACTCTATCAATCTTACAACCCCATTGGTCAGTGGCTTCATCTAATATAGACCTTAATTTATCATTAATAGAATCTCTAGCACTAAAGGTTTCGTCTAACATTAATTTACCAACAATATCACGAATGGTGGTAATGGCTAAGTATTCAATACCTTTTTTCAAACTTTGAATTTCGTAAACGGCTTTAGCTGGATCTGTAATTTTATAAAATACAACTGTATCAATTGTAATTGTAACATTATCTTTTGTGATAACTTCTTGTGGTGGGATATCTAATGTTTGTTGTTTTAAACTAACCACACTACGTACTCTATCTAAAAATGGAATGATAACTGTAAGACCAGCATCTGCGACTTTATGAAATTTACCTAATCTTTCTATAATATATACTTCTGATTGTTTTACTACCTTAATAGATTGAAAGGCAAGGAAGATTAAAAATGCGATAATAACAAGTGTAATAATAATTCCTACCATAATAAAAGTTCCCCCTTTAATATATTTTATTTCATTTATTATTTTATAGAACGTATTAAAAAACACATTAACAATACTAGTATAGCATAAATTTGCCTAAAATGGAAGTGTTTTCTTACAAATTTTTATGTAAATTTTGCAAAGTTTTTATGATGATAGTAAATAGAAGATAATCATATAATTACATAAAGTTAATTGAAAACAAGAAAGAAAAACAAGAAAATAAAAATAAAAAAACCAAGTAAAAGCGAAAGGAATGGATTTTTATATGGAAAAAGAAAATGGAATTACAATGGTTTCTTTAGTAATAACCATTATCATATTGATTATTTTGGCTGGAATAAGTTTGAATATAACTATAGGAGAAAATGGTATCATTACTAAAGCCAAGCAAGCTAAACAAAATATTACTTTAGCAGGAGAAGCAGAAGCTATGCAGTTAAATCAGTTATATTATGAATTGGAAACTGGTGGTGAAATGTCAGAAGACGAAGAGTCTACTAAGAAAGATGAGATTATTGCTTTATTACAAAAACAGGTAGAAGAATTGCATAAGCAAGTGGTTAATCTGCAAACAGAAAATGAAGAACTCAAAAAACAAATTCAAGACTTGAATGCACAAATTGCTAATCTACAAAAAGAAATAGAAGATTTAAAGGCACAAATAGCTAATAAGAATATAGAAATAGCTAATTTAAAGAAACAAGTAAGTGAAAAAGAAGCAAAGATACAAGACTTACAGAATCAATTAAATAATTTAAATTCTTTATTAGCCCAAACCAATGTAACAGCTGATAAAATACTGTCAGGTTATAAAGCCTATAGTGGTGGAAAACTAGTAACTGGAACTATGGCAAATCGAGGGGCAGTAAATAGTAGTTTAAATGCAGGTCAAAGTTATACTATACCAGCAGGTTATCACAATGGTTCTGGAAAAGTAACAGCCAATAGTTTAGCAAGTCAAACTTCCTCTACAGCAACTAGTGCAGACATTTTGACAGGAAAGACTGCTTGGGTAAATGGAAATAAATTAACAGGTACAAATAAGGGATATGAGGCAGGTTATAATGATGGTTATCAGGCAAGTGCGAATAACAGTTTTCAGTATTTAGGAACTTGGAAAAGCACGTCATTTAGCATTGCTAGTGTATATGCGAATTATAAGAATATTACAAAAAGTGATTTAATTTTTGAGATTGTTTCTATAGAAACAGGTGTGGATAATAATAGTTGGTCTCATTATAATGGAAGTAATTATATTAATTATACACCAAGTAGTGGCACTGTAAGTGTAGGAACTGCACAAGGGGGAACAGGAGGAACAAAAATAAAAGGTGTAACCGTAAAAGTATATGTAACAGGAAAATAGAAATTTTAATAACTAGAAATAAAAAACCCCGGCGTTAGTCAAATACGCCGGGGTATGCTTTAATTTGATGCAAGTTGTGCTGCATTTTTTGCAGCTGCCTCGAAGGCGTCGAGTTCCTCTAAATAGCGAGGAAGCCTGCAGTAGGGTTCTACAAAACTGTCCATGTCTGATGTACAAGATGGGCAGCTTGGTTGCTTTCCGATGGCTCTTTCAATGAGCTCTCTAGGAATTTCTTTCCCTTTTTTGATGAGTTCTGTTGCCTCATGAAGGCATTCCATGTAAACCTCTGTCTTATCAGAATCCATAAGATTCTCCTTTCTATGCATCAACTTGGATAGCTGTGCTATCCGGTTACAATACCATTATACTATAACTTGACATAAAATTCAAGAAAAGGAAAAAATATCTTTTAAAAGTGTAAAATATGTGATAAAATAAAAAACATGAAAAAAAGAAATGAGGAAGAGATATGGAGCAAACTGTTGCATTTTGTACATTAGGGTGTAAAGTAAATCAATATGAAACCAATGCTATGATAGAACAATTTATGAAACAAGGCTATAGAATTGTAGAATTTGAGGATGTAGCAGATATTTATATTATTAATACTTGTACCGTTACCAACATGGCGGATAGAAAATCTAGACAAATGTTAAGAAAAGTCAAACAAAGAAATCCTAAGAGTGTAGTGGTAGCTTGTGGTTGTTATGCACAAGTGGCCAAAGAAGAATTAGAGAAAATACCAGAAATTGATATAATTTGTGGTGTGAATGAAAAAAATAAAATGATAGAATATGTAGAGGCTTACAGAAAAGACACAACCAAAAAAGAATACATTACAGATGTTATGTATCAAAAAGAATTTTTAGACTTTGGAACAACAGAGTATACGGATAAAACAAGAGCTGTTGTAAAAGTACAAGATGGCTGTGACCGTTTTTGCAGTTATTGTATTATTCCGTATGCAAGAGGGCATATTAGAAGTAGAAAAATAGAAAATGTAGTAACAGAAATTGAAAAAATAGCACAAGAAGGCATTAAAGAAGTGGTTATTACAGGTATTCATATTGCCTCTTATGGAAAAGAGTGGAAAGAAGAGACATCGTTAATCGATTTACTAGAAGCTATCCATTCGGTTACAGGTATCCAAAGAATTCGATTAGGCTCTTTAGAACCAACGATTATAACCAACGATTTTTTAGAAAGATTGGTAAAATTGGATAAAATTTGTGACCATTTTCATCTATCACTGCAAAGTGGGTGTGATGCTACCTTAAAAAGAATGAACCGTAGATATACAGTAGAAGAATTTAGAAAAAGTGTACAATTACTAAGACAGTATTATCCAAATGTAGCTTTAACAACAGATATTATTGTAGGCTTCCCAGGTGAAACACAAGAGGAGTTTGAAACCACTTACCAGTTTTTAAAAGAAATGCAATTTTATAAAATGCATATTTTTAAATATTCTCCTAGAAAAGGTACAAAAGCAGCGATTATGCCAAATCAGATAGATGGTAGTGTTAAAGAAAAACGTAGTGCTAGATTAATTGCTTTATCAGATGAGAATGAAGAAATGCAAAATGCACGAGATATTGGCAAAGAAGTAGAAGTGTTATTAGAAGAACGACAAGGAGATTATATAAAAGGACATACTACTAATTATCATATGGTAAAAGTAAAGACAAAAGAGGCTTTAGAAAATCAAATTATCAAAGTAAAAATTAAAGAAAAGCAAAATTTAGAATTATTGGCAGTTGCAATCTAAGCAAAAATGTAATATAATTCGGCTAGAAAAGGAAGCAAAAAAGAAAGGAAAGCAAAATATGAAAGCAATTGAATTAAGAAATAAATACTTAAAATTTTTTGAAGAACATGGACATAAAATTATACCAAGTGCACCATTAATACCAGAAAATGACCCATCTGTGTTATTTACAACAGCTGGTATGCAACCATTGGTACCTTATTTATTAGGAGAAAAACACCCAGAAGGAAGACGTTTAACAGATTATCAAAAATGTGTCAGAACAGTCGATATAGATGAAGTGGGAGATAACCGTCATTTGACATATTTTGAGATGCTTGGAAACTGGTCTTTAGGAGATTATTTTAAAGAAGAAGCCATAGCTATGTCATATGAATTTTTAACAAAAGTTTTAGAGATACCAGCAGAAAAGTTATCTGTTACGTGCTTTGCTGGAGATGAGGATGCTCCAAGAGATGTAGTCGCTTTTGAAGCATGGAAAAAAGCAGGTATTCCAGAAGAACGAATTTATTTCTATGGAAAAGAAGATAACTGGTGGATTGCAGGAGAAGAAGGACCATGTGGAGCTGATACAGAGATGTTCTTAGATACAGGAAAACCAGCCTGTGGACCAGATTGTGGACCATCTTGTGATTGTGGAAAATATGTAGAAATTTGGAATAATGTTTTTATGGAATTCTACAAACATAAAGATGGAACATATACAAAATTAGCACAACAAAATGTAGATACAGGCCTAGGACTAGAAAGAGTAACGATGCTCTTAAATGGAAAAGAAACACCTTATGACACAGAAATTTTTGCACCAATTATGGACAAGCTACAAGAGCTTGCCAAAGAGGATGCTATCAATAGTAGAAGAATTGTAGCAGAACATTTGCGTTCTAGTATGATGATTATTAGTGATGGCGGTAGACCAAGTAATGTGGATAGAGGCTATATATTAAGAAGATTAATTCGTAGAATGACAAGACATTTAAATAAGTTACAAATTAATCTAGAAGAATTAGGAAACTTAATTGATTTAAATATTGACACTTTAAAAGAGCTATATCCAGAACTTGTTGAAAAAAGAGAAGAAATTAAACAAGTCATTCTAGAAGAAAAAGACAAATTTGTCAAAACCTTAGCTCATGGAGAAAGAGAGTTTGAAAAAGCAATTGTTAAAGCAAAACAAGAAGGAAAAACACAAATTGATGGAGAGACGATGTTTAAATTATATGAAACTTATGGTTTCCCACCAGAAATTACTTCTGACTTAGCAAAAGAACAAGGATTTAGTGTAGATACAAAAGCATTTGATATCTTATTTAAAGAACATCAGGAAAAATCTAGATTAGGAAGCCAGCAAAAATTTAAAGGTGGATTAGCAGAACAAAATGAAACTACCATTGGCTATCATACAGCTACTCATTTATTGCATAAGGCTTTAAGAATGGTATTAGGAGACCATGTTCATCAAAATGGTTCTAACATTACCACTGAAAGATTACGTTTTGACTTTACACATCCAGAGAAAATGACAAAGGAACAAATTCAAGAAGTAGAAAATATTGTAAATGAACAAATTCAAAAAGATTTACCAGTAGTATGTGAAGAAATGTCGTTAGAAGAAGCTAAAAAATCTGGAGCAATGGGCTTATTTGAAAACAAATATGGTGAAAAAGTAAAAGTGTATACGATAGGTGATTTTAGTAAGGAAATCTGTGGAGGGCCACATGTAGCCCATACTGGTGTATTAGGTACTTTTAAAATTAAGAAAGAAGAATCTAGCTCAGCCGGTGTTAGAAGAATTAAAGCTGTTTTAATAAAATAGGAGGTCAGTATGGACGAAAATTGTGTGTTTTGTAAAATTATAAAAGGAGAAATTCCTTCCGATAAGGTATATGAAGATGAAGAATTTTTAGCTTTTAGAGATATCCAGCCAGCAGCACCTATCCATATACTAGTAATTCCTAAAAAACATATAGCTATGTTAACAGATTTACAACCAGAAGATGAAATTATGATAGGAAAAATCTATACAGTTATTAATAAAATAGCCAAACAAGAAGGCTTTGAAAAACAAGGTTATCGTGTAATTGCCAATTGTGGAAAAGATTCTGGACAAGAAGTTATGCACATTCATTTTCACATTTTAGGTGGTAAAGTATTGGGAGATAAAATTGTAGGATAAGAATAGAAATCATGTAGTGTAGCTGCATGATTTTTTTCTGTATAAGAACAGTAATTTTCTTGAAAATGTAGAAAAAGGGATATTTATATGATATAATGACTGTATAAGTGATAAAAGGAGGAAGTTATAGATGTTTGAGAATAAATATGGAAAATTTTTAACGGTTCTATTAATTGTAGGTATTATCATCATTGTAGGTGTATTAATTTTCCTAGGAATAAATTTAGTAAAGAATTCATCCATAGAAGCCGATGCAGGAGATGCAGTAGATAGATATCAAGAAGGAAAAACAAACACGCAAGTAAATGAACAAGGAGAAAATACAATAGCCAATGTAGTAGCGCCAAACGTAGATTTAGAAAATCTGATTCAAAACAATACAATAGATGGCGGTAGTAACGAGCATCAAGAAATGTATAAAGGTTTTCCCATGATAGGCACGATAGAAATTCCTAAAATAAATGTAAAATATCCGGTGCTAAAAGAAGCAAGTAAAAATGCTATAGAAGTAGCCGTAGCACTATATTATGGACCAGGATTAAACAAGGTAGGTAATACCGTTATCGTAGGACACAATTATAGAAATGGTACTTTCTTTTCTAATAATAAAAAGCTAGAAGAAGGCGATAAAGTATATATTACAGATGAAGCTGGAAAAAAGGTAACCTATACCATTTATAAAACGTATACGACATCACCAGAAGACTCTACCTATTTAGATAGAGATACCCAAGGAAAAAGAGAAATTTCTCTATTGACCTGTACAGATGATACAAAAAGTAGGTTGATTGTATGGGCAACAGCAGATTAAAAACAAAAGTTAGAAAGGAGCCATTATGCATAGTGGTGGATATAAAAAGTTTTTAACCATTTTAATGATAATTATCATCTTAGCAGTTATCGGATTGTTAGGGTATATAGGATATGATTTTTTAGTAAATTATTTGGCACAAAAAGATGCCGAAGAGGCAGTAGAAGAATTTGAACAACAATTTGAAAATGTACAAGAGGAGCAGGTTAACCAAGAGGAAAATAATACAGTTCCAGAAATTCCTCAACCACAAAATACCAATACCAATGGTGGTGGAAAGAAAAAAACGTCAACGGTAACTTATAGAGACTATACTATGATAGGAACGATTCAAATTCCTAAAATAAAATTAAAATCACCAATTGTGGACAAAGTAACACCAAAATCCATTAGTGCTGCAGTAGCTGTATTATATGGGCCAGGATTAAACAAGATAGGCAATACCGTTATTGTAGGACATAATTATAGAAATGGAACGTTCTTTTCCAATAATAAAAAATTAGTAGTAGGGGATAAAATCTATGTAACAGACCAAACTGGTAAAAAGATAGAATATAGCATCACAAATACTTATATTACATCAGATACAGACTTTGATTATGCGACTAGAGATACCCAAGGAAAAAGGGAAATTTCTTTATCTACTTGCACAGAAGATGTGAAAAAAAGGCTAGTTATTTGGGCAAGGGAAAACTAAAAATAAATAGGAAAAATTAAAAAATTATTGGTAAAAGTTTTGACTTTTACCAATTTTTGATGTATAATATAAACAGTGGTTAAAAAAGAGAATCAAAACCTTTCTTGACACACCTAAAAAGAAAAATAGCACAGAAAGGAGTGTCTTACATGTTTAATGTAGGTGATAAAATTGTATATCCAATGCATGGAGCAGGAACAATCGACGCAATAGAAGAAAAAGATATTTTAGGAGAGAAGCAGGCGTATTATATTATTAAAATGCCTGGTGAAGTAAAGGTTATGGTACCAACAACGAGAGCAGAAGAAATTGGCGTTAGAAATGTAATAGATAAAGTAAATGCAGGAAAAGTATTAGAAATCTTAGAAGAAAATGAGACAGAAATGTCTAATAATTGGAATAAAAGATATAGAGACAATATGGATAAAATGAAAAGCGGAGACATCTATGAGGTAGCTGATGTGGTAAGAAATTTAGCATTCAAACAAAAAGAAAAAGGCCTATCTACAGGCGAAAAAAAGATGCTAAATAATGCAAAGCAGATTTTAGTAAGTGAACTAGTATTAGCAGAACATGCTTCACAAGAAGAAGTAGAACAATTAGTAGACAATAAAATAGAAATGTCCTTTGAAGAATATAAATTAACAACTGGTATCTCCACAGAGATAGGAAAAGATATTGTAAAAAAATTTATTCCTTATGACGGAACAGGGACAGAAGCTTAAAAAGAGAACATAATGTACGAAAGACGACTGATACAGTCGTTTTTTCTTGCGCTATACTAGAAAAAATATGTAAAAAAATGGAAAACGGTTTTACGAAATTTGTCATCTTGTATAATATAAAAGAAGGATTTGTAATGCTTCTGTCGAATAATATAATTATAATGAAGAAAGGTAACCAAAAATGGTACGATATAGCGATGAATTAATTGATGAAATTAGAAATGGAAATGATATCGTAGATGTAATTTCCCAATATGTAGTATTAAAAAGAAGTGGTAGAAATTTTTTTGGATTATGTCCATTTCATAAAGAAAAATCACCTTCTTTTTCTGTCTCACCAGATAAGCAAATTTTTCATTGCTTTGGCTGTGGAGTAGGTGGTAATGTTTTTCACTTTGTCAGTAAAATCGAGAATTTAAATTTTAAAGAAACTGTAGAAATGCTAGCTGACAGATGTGGAGTTAGCCTACCATTACTAGATAATGAAGGAGATAGTAAAACGGCACTTCTAAAATCAAAGGTTTATGAAATCAATACAATAGCAGCTAATTTTTATCATGAAAATTTGTACAAGCCTTCTGCAAAACCGGCACAAGAATATGTGAAAAAGAGAAAACTAGATAATGCTACCTTGAAGAATTTCTTAATAGGCTATGCAGGCAATTATAATGAACTTGCGACTCTATTATTACAAAAAGGGTATACAGAAGAAGAAATGTTAGCTTCTAGCTTAGTAAATAAGACGCCAGATGGTAAATATATCGACCGTTTTCGAAAAAGGCTTATGTTTCCCATACAAGATGTTCGAAATCGCGTTATTGCCTTTGGTGGAAGAGTCCTAGATGATAGTAAACCTAAATACATTAATTCACCAGAAAATGTAGTCTATAGTAAGGGAAGACATTTATTTGGACTAAATGTAGCCAAAAGAGGTGATTTAAAGAAAATTATCATTGTAGAAGGATATATGGATGCTATTTCTTTACATCAAAGAGGGATTACTAATGCAGTAGCTTCTTTAGGAACGGCAATGACAGAAGCACAAGGAAGACTGCTACGTAAAAGTAGTGAACAAGTGATTATTGGTTACGATTCTGATGGGGCAGGACAAGCTGCTACTATGAGAGGTTTAGAGATTTTACAAAACTTAGGTTGTGATATACGTATATTACAATTAGAAGGAGCAAAAGATCCTGATGAATTTGTCGTAAAATATGGACCAGAAAGATTTGAAAAAGAAGTGGATAAATCTATTTCACTAGTAGAGTATAAAGTAAAAATGCTGCAAAAAGATTTAAAGTTGGACCAGGCCAATGATAAAATTAAATTTTTAAAAGAAATAGCTAAAGTGTTATCCAAAATGGATAATGAAATCGAACAAGAAGTATATGCAGAAAAAATAGCAAAAACTTATCAAATTTCAAAAGAAGCAATTTATGCAGAAATCAAAAAATTAGATTCTCCTATCTCCCAAGGAACTAAAACATTAGAAAAAACAAAACCTAGATTAGAAGATAAAAAGCAAGAGGAAAATGTACAAAATGAGCAAATCGATAGAAGAGAAAGATTGATTATATATTTTTTAGTCAATTATCCAGAAGAAAGTTATGCTATTTTAAAACAATATATAAAGCCAGAAGATTTAAAAAATGAAAGAAATCAAAACATTTTAAAAAAATTGTATGAAGAATTTGAAAAGGGAAATAGTAATACTAATAATGTATTAGATTGGTTTACAGAGGAAGAGACTATTAACTATCTTTCTTGGATAATGGCATATGATTTTGAAATTGCAGAGATTGATAAAGGCATTGAAGATGTATTACGTAGCTATCAAAAAGAAAGAGTGATAGCAAAACGAAATGAAATTATTAAACAGTTAGAAAATAAGAATTTAACGAAAGAAGAGACACATGCTTTAGAAAATAAACTAAATGATATCATTATACAACTGGCAAAAATGAAATAGGAGGGATTATCTGTGAAGAAAACTGAAAAAGCAGAAGAAATAGAAGAAGTAAAAAAAGAAGATAAAGTAGCTAGTAGAGAGAAAAAAGCTGATATGAAGGCAACTATTAAAAAAGATACGAAGAATACAGGAAAGAAAGAACCAAATACAGAACTTGCCAAAGAGCAAGAAGCCAAAGAAGCCGATAAAGTAAAGGAAATTATTGAAAAGGCAAAAACAAAAGGGAAAATTACGTATGGAGAATTAGCAAGCCAATTAGATGAAGCGAATGCTGAACAGATTGATAAAGTATTTGATGCATTTGAAGACTTAGGTGTAGATATTTTACAAGAAGATTTAGAAGAACCAGATATTGAAGATTTAGAAGAAGTAGAAGATATTAAATTAGAAGATATTGACTTAACCGCTATGGATGGGGTAAATGTAGATGACCCTGTTAGAATGTATTTAAGAGAAATTGGTAGAATTCCTCTTCTTTCCTATGAACAAGAATTAGAATTAGCTCAAAAAGTATTAGAGGGAGACGAAGAAGCTAAACAAAAGTTAGCAGAATCTAACTTAAGATTAGTAGTTAGTATTGCGAAAAAGTATGTAGGTAGAGGAATGTTATTCTTAGATTTAATTCAAGAAGGAAACATGGGGTTAATTAAAGCAGTAGAAAAATTTGATTATACTAAAGGATTTAAATTTAGTACCTATGCTACTTGGTGGATTAGACAAGCTATTACTAGAGCTATAGCAGACCAAGCAAGAACGATTAGAATCCCTGTACACATGGTAGAGACGATTAATAAATTAATTCGTACATCCAGACATTTATTACAACAATTAGGACGTGAGCCTACCCCAGATGAGATTGCTAAAGAGATGGAAATTCCTGTAGAAAAGGTAATGGAAATCCAGAAAATAGCCCAAGACCCAGTTTCTTTAGAAACGCCTATTGGAGAAGAGGATGATAGTCATTTAGGAGATTTTATCCAAGATGATGATAGTCCAGCGCCACAAGACTCTGCAGCCTATACATTACTAAAGGAACAATTAGAAGAGGTTATGGGAACGTTAACACCAAGAGAAGCAAAAGTGTTAAAATTACGTTTTGGGCTAGAAGATGGAAAAGCACGTACTTTAGAAGAAGTAGGAAAAGAATTCATGGTAACGCGTGAAAGAATTAGACAAATTGAAGCAAAGGCTTTAAGAAAGTTAAGACATCCTAGTAGAAGTAAAAAATTAAGAGACTATATGAATTAATTAAATAATAAAGAGGAGTATAAATTAGAGTTTTACTTCTCTTTTATATTTTATTTATTTAATTCTATACGGTATATCGTTTTACATTTTTATAATTAATGACAGTAGTTAATTATAAAAGTAAAGAAAAATAACTAGCTAAAAGCTAGTTATATCAGTTTCTTTAGAATGGTAGCGAGAAGTGGATTCGAACCACCGACCTGTCGGGTATGAACCGAATGCTCTAGCCAACTGAGCTATCTCGCCATGTCTAAATAAGACAAGTATTATTATAAAGTGTATTTTCTATTTTGTCAAGGAAAAAAGAACAATTTTTTTAAATTGTTCTTTTTATCTCTCTAATCCATTTTTATCTTCTATGTTTTTCTCTTTAATTTGTTTTACTTGTTCAGAAGTAAGGGCTTTTTTGCTTCGAGGTGCAGATGCACTCACTGTAGTACCATATAATTTTTGTTTAGCTCTAAAAGTTTTTTCTTCCAAAGCTAGTTCTTTAGCCACTCTATCATCAATTTCTTTTTGGCTTTTTTGTAAAGCTTGTGCTTGTTTTAAAGTCTCGATATCACTACTATTATTAGCAAGAATAGCAATATCATCTCTATCTCCATTATCCATATTGGTATTTGCCATCTCTGCAATGGAATGACAAAAATCTAAAATAGGTCGCATACAATAAGCAACAAAAGACATTTTATTTCTAGTTTTTTCTATATTCATATTATGTTGTATACTTTGTTTATCCATATATTTTTCTTAACAAAAATGTTAAGAATTCACCTCCTAATAAGGAATTTTCTAATCATACAACTTTATCTTAACATAAACCTGAAAAAAAAGCAACCATTTAGGGCAAAAAAACAACAAAAAGTAGGAAAACCTGTTTGGTGAGCTTTTTTGTCGAAAAAGACAGAATAAGCTTATTTCTAAGAAAAATGTCGAAAAAGCAAGAAATAAAAAGCTTGTCAAAATCAGAAAAAGAGAGTACAATGTAAAAGTCAGTTTTTTTTAGAAAGGGGAATGTCGTACAAATGAGAAATTTATACGGAAGTGTTATGATTAACAAAGAAATCAAGGAAAAGGGACAAAGAATACAAGAATGTGTAAATTATTACAAACTGAAAAATCAAAAGTATGGCCTTGAAATTGTAAAAGAAAATGAAGAAAGACAGGGAATAGAAATTACGAATGTAATAGATGTAACCGATGACGAAGAAAAAATCAACACAATATTAAATTTATTAGTTGTAAAAGAAGTAATGCCAAATTCACCAGACATCATAGAAGATGTAGTTAAACAATACACTTAAAAACAAAAAGAGCAGAAAAAAGGAAATTAATCCATCCTTCTTTCTGCTCTATTTTCTACTCGTGTAGTATTACATAATTTCTCATACTCTTTACATTTAATTTTATAATCTAATTGTTGACTCATATAGCGATAATACATATAAGCCTGTTCATATTGCATCATAGGATTTAACATGGGATTATCATATCCATTATCCATACCTTCAAAAGGGGGATAAGGAGGATAACCCGAAAATCCATAAACATTATTAAAATCTGTCGCATTTTTATCCATATACACCATCTCCTGTTCTTTTATAATCTATGCAGTTAAAACCGATTTATTCTATAAGTTTAAATTAAAAATAGGAAAATAAGTAATCATTAAGAACGTGTAACTAGCAGCTAGAAGTCCATGCAGAACTTTTCCATAAAAATAAGCTTTAATAGAAATATCCGTTTTAGCTGTAATACTAAAAACTTGTAATAAAACAGAAAAACCACCAAATCCTAATAAGAAAGCTGCTAAAATAATATTAACAGAAATGCACTTATACGGAATAAGTGCTACTTGTTTAACACCATTGGTTAATTCTAGAATGCCGGATAATAAACTAACTGAAAAACGAGAATCAGTAATACCAAAAGCTTTTAATAAAGGAGAAAGAAAAGAACTACCGATTTGTAATAGATGACTTTTATCTAAAATAGAAAGGACTACGCTAAACAGTACTACAAAACCACCAATTACCATGACACTATTGATAGCCGATAAAATACTCTTACCAAGGACTTCTCCCAAATTAGAAAAAGAAACCATATCTTTAGAAGTATCTATAGAAGAATACGTTTTGGTAAATTTAATATTTACCTGTTTCCTCTTCCAAAAACGAAACAAAATACCGACACTAATGCCTGCCAAAACATGTGTTATTAATAAAAGAATACCAATTAATGTATTTCCAAAGAAACTAATACCAACAGTCCCTAAAATGAATAAAGGACCAGAATTATTGGTAAAAGCTACTAAACGTTCGGCTTCTTCTTTAGTGCATAATCCTTGCAATCTAAAATTACTAACAATTTTAGCTCCAACAGGATAACCACTGATAATCCCCATGATAAAAGCATAGGCACCACAACCAGGTACGTTAAAAAGTGGTCGCATAATCGGGTCTAAGAATTTACCAATTTTAGAGACAATAGTCGTATAACTAAGCATTTCGGTTGCCATAAAAAAAGGAAGCAAAGAAGGAACCACCTGATTTGCCCATAGAAGTAGCCCTGTTTTAGCAGCAGAAAGATTACTCTTTGAAAAAATTACCAAACAAGCTGCAAATAAGCAAAACAAGGCAGGTAAAAGATTACGTTTAACAGATAATAGAAAAATTCTGGGTTTAGGAGAACTCCTTAAAGAACGACTCATTGTTTTCATGTCAATACCTCTTTCTATTTTATATGTATGAAACATTAAAGAAAATAGTACAAAATAGATAGAAATTTAAACAAGCAATTTCAACTAAACAAGGAATTTCTTGGAAAAGTTATGCATAGCATATTGAAAAATCAGCATAAATTCTATATAATAGACCCATGTAAAAAATAAAGAGGAGAACACAAAATGAATAGCCTATTAACACAATTAGGAAATCTCCCAAAAATGAAAGAAATAAAACAAGCTATCCAAGAAAAAAAGAGTCCGATAACTATATCGGGCTTATCTGACGTTGGAAAGATAAGAATTTTGGGACAATGTTTACCTGATAAAGAAAAAGTAAATATAATCGTAACTTATAATGAAATACAAGCTAAAAAAATCATAGAAGATTTGGCATATTTTATACCAAAAGAACAAATTGCTTTTTTTCCAAAAAAAGAAATCGTAACCTATGACTATTTAGCAGAAAGCAAAGAATTACCTTATGAGAGAATGGATACATTAAATCGTATGTATGCAGGTAGTGTCAAAATGGTTGTAACGACTATAGAAGCACTTATGCAAAAAATGATACCAAAAGACGTATTATACAAAGAAGTCCTTTCTTTCCAAATGAGTAGTCACTACTCGCTAACGACCATTAAAGAAAAATTAGTAGCTTTAGGTTATGAGCGAAATGAACTAATAGAAGGAAGAGGCCAATTTAGCATTAGAGGCGGTATTGTCGATATTGCCATATCTGAAAAAACAGGTGTTAGAATAGAATTCTGGGGAGAAGAAGTAGATTCTATCCGTGAATTTTCTATTAGTAGTCAACGTTCTACAAAAATGTTAGAACAAATTACCATTTATCCAGCACATGAATTTATTTTAGAAAAACCAATTACACAGGTTATAGAAGCTATCCAAAAACCATTTGTAGAAGAAAAATTATCCGATAAAGACATAACTAAAAAACAACTACAAGCGTATATAGCGCATATACAAGAAAACAAACAAGAAGACATAGAATGGATACAAAATGGGAACTATATCAGTAAAATAGATAAATATTTGCATGCCTTTTATACAAAACCAGCTAGCTTTTTAGAATATGTAGATAAACATACAATGGTATGGATAGATGAATCTACAAAAGTGAAACAAAGACAATCCAGTATTTTAATAGAAAATCATAATTTAATAAAAGCTTTGTTAGAAAAAGAAAAAATGATACCAGAAGCACTTCTAGAAATACAACCTTGTGAAATAGAAGACTTAGGCAAACAGACCGTATTTTTAGAAAAACAAGACATTGGAATCGCCAAAAGTAGTATATGTCAATTCCACTTCCAAGAAAGAGATGTGCATTACTATAAAAGCGAAATGGAATTACTATTAGAAGATTTACAAAAGTGGTTAAATGAAAAGAAAAAAATGATCATCTTAGGTGGAAAAGAAGAAGATGCTAGAAAATTTTCAGCCTTGCTACATGAAAAAGAAATCCCTAATCAATTTGTTAAAACATTAGAACAAGAACAAAACAAAGAATTAATGCCGGGAATCCTAGTAACAACCCGGTAGATTATCCACCGGATTTGAAAGTTATGAAGAAAACAGTATTGTAATTACTGGAGAAGACTTATTTGCACCAGATATCAAGAAAAGAAAAAAACTAAGTAATGCTTTTAAACAAGGAGAAAAAGTAGTTTTTGCAGATTTAAAAGTAGGCGACTATGTAGTACATAATGTACATGGAATAGGACAATTTATAGGAGTAAATACCATTAAAGCAGATGGGGTTACCAAAGACTATATAAAAATCCGTTATCGTCATGACGATATTTTATATATTCCAACCAACAACCTAGATAGCATACGAAAATATATAGGTGGAGGAGAAGCCCAGCCAAAGATTAATAAATTAGGCAGTAAAGAATGGGAAAATACCAAAACAAAAGTTAAGAAAAATTTACAAGAAGTAGCAAGAGACCTTATTGAATTATATGCTAAAAGACAAAAAATGAAAGGATATGCTTTCTCCAAAGATACCCCTTGGCAGAAACAATTCGAAGATAGCTTCCCTTATGTAGAAACGGATGACCAATTACGTTGCATAGAAGAAACCAAAAAAGACATGGAAATGCCAAGGCCAATGGACAGATTATTATGTGGAGATGTAGGATATGGGAAAACAGAAGTAGCTATGAGAGCAGCTTTTAAAGCTGTTATGGACCAAAAACAGGTTGCTTATTTAGTACCTACTACGGTACTTGCCAACCAACAATATGAAAGTTTCAAACAAAGAATGGAAGAATTTCCGATACGAGTAGAACTATTAAATCGATTTAGAACCAAAAAAGAACAAGAAGAAGTCATTAGAAAATTAAAATTAGGGGAAATTGATGTCGTGATAGGTACACACCGTATCTTAAGTAAAGACGTAGAATTTAAAGACTTGGGATTATTAATTATAGACGAAGAACATCGTTTTGGAGTTAAAGACAAAGAAAAAATAAAACAATATAAAGCCTCTATAGACGTATTAACCATGACAGCCACGCCTATTCCAAGAACTTTGCATATGTCTATCGTTGGTGTAAGAGACATGTCGGTTATATATGAACCACCACAAAATAGAAGACCAGTACAAACCTATGTATTAGAATATGATCAAGAAGTCATAAAGGAAGCCATCACCAAAGAACTAGAACGAAATGGGCAAGTTTTTTATCTATTTAATAATGTAGAAGGTATCGAGAAAAAAGCCTATGATATAGAACACTTAGTACCAGAAGCAAAAGTTGCCTTTGCCCATGGAAAAATGAGTGGAAACGAACTAGAAGAAATTATGATGGAATTTATTGAAGGAAAAACCAATGTACTAGTATGTACTACCATATTAGAATCAGGAATAGATATTCCAAATGCGAACACCATCATTGTAGAAAATGCCGACAGACTAGGACTAGCACAACTATATCAAATTCGAGGAAGAGTAGGAAGAGCAGATAAACAAGCTTATGCATATATTACCTACAAAAGAGACAAACTATTATCAGA
>CATZDQ010000003.1 GCA_958417695.1 uncultured Clostridiaceae bacterium
GTGGTATCTGTCAATTATCTTCGACTTTATATAATACGGTATTATATGCTAATTTAGAAATTGTGAGTAGAACCAATCATAGGTTTTTAACCTCTTATGTACCAACAGGAAGAGATGCAACGGTCTCATGGGGAACCATAGACTTTAAATTTAAGAATACAAGAAATTATCCTATTAAAATTGTTTCATCTGTAAAAAATGGTGTGGTTAAAATTGGTATTTATGGAATTCAAGAAGAAAAAGAATATCAAGTAACCATTCAAAGTACAGTAACAGAAACAATTCCATATACTACAAATTATATAGAAGATGATACTTTAGAAAAAGGAACACAAATGATTGAACAAAATGGAGCTAATGGAGCTAAAAGTATAACTTATAAAATTGTTACGTATAATGGAATAGAGATTTCTAGGACAGTACTATCAAATGATACCTATAGTCCATTAGAAAAAATTATTAGGAAAGGTACGAAGGAAGATAAACCAGTTGTAGAAAATACCATACATTAAAACAAAGAAGCTATTTTTATAGCTTCTTTTTCTGAATGAAAAGAGTGGAAAGCTATTGACAAGCCATGTTATCCGTATTATAATAATAAAAGTTTCAAAAAATATGCACCACTAGCTCAGTTGGTAGAGCAGCTGACTCTTAATCAGAAGGTCCGGGGTTCGACCCCCCGGTGGTGCACCAAAAGGGTACTTTTAAAGTACTTTTTTTTTGGAAAAAATGAAAAATAGGAGAAAATAAATGTATGATATAGAAAAGTATGTATTACTATTTTTTATATATGCCTTTTTGGGATGGATTATGGAAGTCATAGGAAAGTTAATCCAGCAGAAAAAATTTATTAATAGGGGATTTTTAATAGGTCCTTATTGTCCCATATATGGTCATGGAGCTATTTTAATAACAATTCTGTTAAGTCGATATAAAGCCAATCCATTTATTTTATTTTTTATGGCAATTTTGATTTGTTCTATATTAGAGTATGCTACTAGTTATTTTATGGAAAAAATATTTCATGCACGCTGGTGGGATTATAGTCAATATAAGTTTAATATAAATGGTAGAATTTGTTTAAGGACAATGATTCCATTTGGTATATTAGGCTGTTTCATAATTTATATTTCAAATCCTTTGTTTTTAGAAATAATAGAAAAAATACCCCAAAGCATATTGCTTGTTTTATGCATATTTTTGGTAAGTATTTTTATAATAGACAATCTTATATCTTTTAACATCATTCGTAATGTTCAAACAACTGGAAAAAAGATAAAAGATAATACAGAAGAAATTACTCAAAAGGTAAAAGAAATATTAATAAAACGTTCTATTTTACATAGACGATTAATACAAGCATTTCCCAATATGAAAATAAGAATAAAACAAAAGATTAAACAAAGAAATAATAGAAAAGAGAATCAGACATAAAAAATTAGTGGGGAGGAAATAATATATTTCCTCCCCACTATGCTGAAAAGCTACATTTCATTTAGGAAAACAGATGATTTAAGAAGTCTGCAAAATCCGGAATATCCCGCTGTCTGCAAGAATGCTCATTCGTATCCTCATCAACGTGAATCCCCATCAGATTCATCAGGCTGAGAACTTTCATAAGCACTTCTTCATCGCAATTTACAAAAACGAAATGTCCATGAATGTGGTCGGGTGTTAAATCTACCCGTGCAATCTGTTCATTCCTTTTAGTAAAAATACGTAAGGAAGGAACTTCATCCATTTTTGTGCGTAACTTTACAATAAATTCACCCATAGCTTTACCTCGCATGGTTTCTCGTCAATAAGACGGCAACAAAGTTTATGTAACTAATTCTAGTATACATAAATTAAGATAAAAAGAGAATAAAATGAAAAACAATGAATAGTATATAAGTTACATAAAATGAAATAAGAAAAACTTTTATACAGTTAAAAAAGCTATAAGTATTGCATTATATAGGAAATAGGCATATAATAAAAAGACGAAGAAAAAAGGGGTGAATCAAATGTTAAAAATGTATAATACAGATATGCAAACAAATATAACAGAAGAAACAAAGGAATTTAAAAGAGGAAATTGGATTAATTTGGTTGCCCCGACTGAAAATGAGATAAAAAAAGTATGTGAAAATGTCCATATGCAAGAAGATTTTATTAGATATGCTTTAGATTTTGAAGAAAAAGCTAGAATTGATATAGAAGAAGATGACCAAACCGTTTTATTTATTGTAGATGTACCATTTATTGAAAAAGAAAATGAAAATGAAGAATACTCTACGATGCCATTGGGAATGATTGTTGTAAGAGATGATTATTTTATAACGGTATCTTTGAAAAAAAGTAAAATTATAGAAGATTTAGAAAAAATTAGATTAAAGACAATTTGTACTTATAAGAAAAGTCGATTATTATTACAAATTTTTTATAAAAATGCATCTGAATATTTAAAGTATTTAAAAAGAATTAACAAAGAAACAGAAATAGCAGAAAGTGTTTTAAAAACATCTTTAAAAAATAAAGAACTTTTAAAAATGTTAAGTTTAGAAAAAAGTTTAGTTTATTTTACAACTTCTCTAAAATCAAATGAAGTGGTTATGGAGAAAACGTTAAGAGGAAAAACGATAAAATTATATGAAGAAGATGAAGATATTCTAGAAGATGCCATTATAGAAAATAAACAAGCTATAGAAATGGCAAAAATTTATAGTGATATCTTAAATGGAACTATGGATGCTTACGCATCTATCATTTCTAACAATTTAAATGGTGTTATGAAATTTTTAACTTCCATTACGATTATTTTAGCAATTCCTACCATGATTGCTAGTTATTGGGGAATGAATGTAAGAGTACCATTACAAGATAATCCATTAGGATTTATAATCGTAGTTGCTTTTTCTATTATCCTTGGCATAATAGCAATGTTATGGCTAAAAAGAAAAGATATGTTAGATTAAAAAGAAAAAATGAATAATATCTCTAAAACTGCATACACTAAAAATGGATAAAAAACAATAGGAAAAGAAAGGGATGTTAGCATATGAAAATTATAGATAAAATCGCCTTAGTACTAGTAATCATAGGTGCTATTAATTGGGGATTAATCGGTATATTTAATTTTAACTTAGTTTCAACTATCTTTGGAGATATGACAATTATTAGTAGAATTATATATACATTGGTTGGAATCTCTGGTTTATGGGCAATTAAATTATTATTTGATAAAGATTAAGAAGAAATGTGATGAATTTTCATCACATTTTTCTTTTTCCTTAGGGAGACTTGAAAAAAGCACTAAAATCTTGTATAATGGCAAAAGCAAACTGAAGGAGGAAGAAAAAATGTTAAATGCAATCGGTGTAACGATTCGTTTTGGAAAAAGAACGTTATTTGAAGATGTCAATATAAAATTTAATAAAGGTTCTTGTTATGGAATTATTGGTGCTAATGGTGCAGGAAAATCTACCTTTTTGAAAGTACTTTCAGGAGAAATTGAACCTAGTAAAGGCGAAGTAACTATGGAAAAAGGAGAAAGACTTTCTGTTTTGAAGCAAGACCACTTTGCATTTGAAGAATATACGGTATTAGATACAGTTATTATGGGAAATGAACAATTATATAAAATCATGAAGGAAAAAGAAGCCATTTATAGCAAACCAGACTTTAATGAAGAAGATGGTATGAAGGCTGCAAAATTAGAAGAAAAATTTGCTGAATTAGATGGTTGGAATGCAGAATCTGATGCTGCTGTTTTATTAAATGACTTAGGGATTCCAGCAGAAAATCATTATAAATACATGCATGAATTAGAAGCAAAAGAAAAGGTAAAAGTTTTATTAGCACAAGCTTTATTTGGAAATCCAGATATTTTATTATTGGACGAACCAACCAATGACTTAGATTTAAAAACGATTAATTGGTTAGAAGAATTTTTAATTAATTTTGAAAATACAGTAATTGTTGTATCTCATGACCGTTATTTCTTAAATAAAGTATGTACCAATATTGCAGACGTAGATTTTGGACAAATTAAGGTATATCCAGGTAACTATGATTTCTGGTATGAATCTAGTCAATTATTACAAAAACAAATGAGAGAAGCCAATAAGAAAAAAGAAGAAAAAATAAAAGAATTACAAGCTTTTATTGCTAGATTTAGTGCGAATGCTTCTAAATCTAAACAAGCAACTTCTAGAAAAAAATCTTTAGAAAAAATAGAATTAGAAGATATAAAACCATCTAATAGACGTTACCCATATATTGACTTTAAACCTGATAGAGAACCAGGAAAAGAAATTCTAAAAGTAAAACATATTTCTAAAACAATCAATGGAGAAAAATTATTAGATGACGTCTCATTTGTAGTAAAACCAGGTGATAAAATCGCATTTTTAGCGGATAATGAAAATGCTAAAACCGTATTATTCCAAATAATAGCTGGAGAAATAGAACCAGATGGGGGAGAAATTGAATGGGGAACAACCATTACCAATAACTATTTTCCTAAGGATAATAACTATTTATTTGAAGAAGATATGACATTAACAGATTGGTTAAGACAATATTCCAAAGATCCAGATGAAACCTATGTAAGAAGCTTTTTAGGTAGAATGCTATTTTCAGGAGAGGAAGCTTTAAAATATGTAAAAGTTCTTTCAGGAGGAGAAAAAGTAAGGTGTGTACTATCTAAAATGATGCTTTCTGGTGCGAATTTATTAATTATGGATGAACCCACAAACCATCTAGATATGGAAAGTATAACAGCTTTAAATGAAGGAATGACAAAGTTTAAGGGAAATATTTTATTTACTTCACATGACCACCAATTAACTCAAACGGTTGCTAATCGAATAATAGATATTCAATTAGATAAAGTAATCGATAAAGAAGTAACGTATAATGAATATTTAGGAATTGAATAATAAGAAAAATACATTGTACAGTTAATAGTACAATGTATTTTTATACAAATAAAATATAAATAATAATATATTAATAATAAAATAAATAGAAAATAGAATTAATAACAATATTTATCTTTAAAATATAAGTAAGATTAATCAATATCATGATAAAATATAGAATTTTATTTTTATACAAAATAAAATGTAAATAAAAAAGTATTTAAATAAATAATAAAAATAAAATAAAAATTTAGATATTAAATTGATAAAAATATTTATTCTTATAATTTAAAAATAATAGGAAATACTATAAAAAAGATAATTTAAAAACAAAAAAGGAAGAGAAAAATGTTAGAAGAGATATCTTTAGAAAAAGCAAAACAAATTTATAAAGAACATATAAAAAAAGATTTTGCTAGTAATGAAATAAAGCCATATTGGCTATATAAGAAATTATTAAAAGAAAAAACAGATAAATTTTATATCTATAAAGAAGAAACAATAGAAAAGGGATATATCATCTGTTCAAGTGAAAAAGAGTATGTATTAATTACCCATTTAGCCGTTTTTAAAGAGTACAGAGGAAGTGGTATTGGAACTAAAATGATACAAGCTTTAAAAAATCAATTTTTGAAAGATAAGGCCTGGATTGTAGAAGTTGAAACAGAAAAACAAGCACATAATGAAGAAGATATGATAAATATTAAAAGAAGAATTCATTTTTATGAGAAATTAGGCTTTTGTAAATATCCAGAAATTAAATATGATTTATTTGGTAGTTCTTACTATATATTTGCGTTATACCCAGATAATCAAAATATATTAGAAGCAAAAGAGGTAGCAGATATTTTAAGAAAAATTTATAATCATAAAAAAGTTCCAGAAAAATATTTGAAAATAAGTTTAGAAAAACAATAGATAAAAAAGTAAAGAAAAATAGAATACCTTGTCAAAGAGCCTACCTAATCTGTTATAATAATACACAGATTGGGTATTTTTTGTGGATACCACACAAGAAAAAAGGAAGGAAATGAACATGAATATTACAAAAGTAATTGCAGAGGAATTAAAAGTAAAAGAAAGTCAAGTCAGTGCTACGATTCAATTAATTGATGATGGAAATACAATTCCTTTTATTGCTCGTTATAGAAAAGAAGCCACAGGAGGATTATCAGATGAGCAATTAAGAGATTTAGGAGAAAGATTAACCTATTTAAGAAATTTAGATGCTAGAAAAGAGGAAGTAAAAAAAGCTATTGAAAATCAAGAAAAACTAACACCGGAAATTGAGACTGCCCTAGAACTTGCAAAAACATTGGCAGAAGTAGAAGACATTTATAGACCATATAAACAAAAAAAGAGAACTAGAGCAACCATCGCTAAAGAAAAAGGCTTAGGGCCATTAGCGCAAATCTTATATGAGCAAACAGATATAAAATCAATCGAAGAACTGGCTAAGGCCTATATAAATGTAGAAAAGGGCGTAGAAAGTGTAGAAGAAGCTATTGCTGGCGCTAAAGATATCATAGCAGAAAAAATCGCAGATGAAGCCAAATTCCGTAAGGAAAGTAAGCGATTATGCTATAGAGATGGTTTCATTATAACAAAAGCTGCTAAAGAGGAAAAATCAAATTATGAAATGTATTATGATTTCTCAGAAAAAATAAATCGTATACCAAGTCATAGAATTTTAGCAATCAATAGAGGGGAAAAAGAAGAATTCTTAAAAGTTAAAATGGAAAAACCAGAAGAACAAATTCTTTCTTATATAGAAAAGGCGATTATAAAGGATGAGAAAAGTCCATGTGGAATGCTTTTAAAAGAGACAATAGAAGATAGTTGGAAACGTTTAATTGAACCTTCTATTGAACGAGAAATAAGAGCTGATTTAACTCAAAAAGCAGAAGAACAGGCTATAAAAGTTTTTGGACAAAATGCAAAGCAATTATTGTTGGGAGCACCTTTAAAAGGACTAACGGTTATTGGATTTGACCCAGCTTATAGAACTGGTTGTAAAATTGCAGTAATCGATGAAACGGGAAAGGTATTAGATACGACAACCATTTATCCAACAGAGCCACAAAATGATGTAGAGGGTGCAAAAAAGGTTTTAATAAATTTAATTACAACATATCAGGTAGATATGTTTGCTATTGGAAATGGAACAGCTTCACGCGAATCTGAGATGTTTGTAGCAGAGGTAATAAAAGAGGTAAAAGAGAAATATCAAAAAGAAGTCTACTATGCCATCGTGTCAGAAGCTGGTGCTTCTGTATATTCTGCTTCTAAATTAGCGACTGAGGAATACCCAGATATTAATGTATCTTTAAGAGGGGCTATTTCTATTGCCAGAAGATTGCAAGACCCCTTAGCAGAACTAGTTAAGATTGAGCCAAAAGCAATTGGAGTAGGGCAATATCAACATGATGTCAATCAAAAGAATTTATCAGAAAGTCTGACAAGTGTGGTAGAAGATGCCGTTAATAAAGTAGGCGTAGATGTTAATACAGCAACCCCATCTTTACTTTCTTATGTTTCTGGTATTAATAAAACAATTGCCAATAATATTGTAAAATATCGTGATGAACAAGGAAAATTAAAAGAAAGAAAAGAATTATTAAAAGTACCTAAGTTAGGAAAAGTAGCTTATGAACAATGTGCTGGTTTCATTCGTATTTTCGATGGGAAAAATCCATTAGAAATTACAGCTGTTCATCCAGAAAGTTATGAAGTAGCAGAAGAATTATTAAAAATAATTGGATATGACAAGAAAGATTTACAAAATAAAGAAAAATTAACACAAATACGAGAACAACTAAAACAAGTCAATCTAAAAGAGATGGCTACAAAATTAGAAGTAGGAGAAATGACTTTAAAAGATATTATTGAGGAATTATCTAAACCAGGAAGAGACCCTAGAGAAGAAATGCCAAAACCAGTATTACGTAGTGATGTTTTAAAATTTGAAGATTTAAGAGAAGGTCAGATTCTTACGGGTACGGTTAGAAATGTAATTGATTTTGGAGCATTTGTAGATGTAGGCGTTAAGCATGATGGATTAGTTCATATTTCTGAAATGAGTGAATCTTTTGTAAAAAATCCATCAGATGTGGTTTCTGTAGGCGATATTGTAAAGGTAAAAGTAATTGGTGTAGACCAAGAAAGACAAAAAGTAAAATTGAGTATGAAAATATAAGAAAGCGTAAAAGAAGAAAAATGACTTTTCTTCTTTTATTTTATGTAGACAAAGAACGAAAAATAGAGTATAATAATAAACATAACTTAGCTATGCGCTAAGGAGAAACTATAAACAAAAAATAAAAAGCAGGAGGAGAAAAAATGAGACGAAGATTTTTTGTTTTAGTAACTGTAGTTATGGTATTGGTAGGGATGTTTCCTATTAATAGTCATGCAATGGAGCGGAGGCCGATAAATGATGTGATTTTATCGGAAAATCCGGATGTTCCGCTGAGCGAAAGGGAACTTCTTATCGCTTTACTGAAGGTAAATGTACAGAAGAGCGAGAATCTGGAGGAATGGGACTTTCTCCACCATGATAAGGAATGGTTGGAGAAGGTCCAGCAGGACCAATCTTATCCGATGGAATATATTTTAGCGGATATGCACACGGCAACGAACCAGTTACTATTGTGGCAACGATTGGAACTACAAGCCTATAGTTTTCTTGATGATGAGTCATTTGAGAAAGTGATAGCACAATCCAATAAATCGTATGAGATTGTGTATCAAATTCGAAAAGCCTTAAGCATTCCAACGGAATATTTAAGCATAACAGATTTCTAGAGGCAGAAACGAGCCACCGTGCAATGCATGGTGGCTCCTTCTATCATATAAATTTAATATTTTTCTTGAATTTCTTGAATTTTTTCATAATTACTTTTTAGAATATCTAAGAACACAGAAGCAACAGAAGGGTCAAATTGGCTACCGGAGCATCGTTCTATCTCAGAGATAACCGTCTCTATTGGAAGGGCATCACGATAAGTTCTTTTAGAAGTCATAGCATCGAAAGTATCTGCTACAGCAGCAATTCTTGCTAGATAAGGAATGTCTTCTCCTTTTAACCTGCTAGGATAGCCATTACCGTCATATCTTTCATGATGATGCATAACTATAGGAATAATATCTTTAAATATAGTAGCACTATTTAAAATGTGTGTGCCGATTGCTGGGTGATTTTTGATTTGTGAATATTCATCATCAGAAAGTTTAGCTTCCTTTAGTAAGATACTATCTGGGATACCAATTTTGCCAATATCATGAAATAAACCACCTATACGTAGTGTTTTTAAATCTTCTTCATTTAAACCTAATTTTTCACCAATTAAAACAGAATAAGCAGATACACGGTCTGAATGTCCCCTAGTATAAGGGTCTTTAGCTTCAACTGTATAACGTAGAGTTTCAATACTTTCTAAATAAGCCTTCTCTAACTTTTCATAAGTATCAGAAAGCTCCTCATTAATTCGTTTGATTTCATTCATTTGTTCAATAGATTTTATACCAGACTCCACTAATAGTAATAGTTGGTCAAATTTATCACTTTTCTCACAATAGCCTTGAATATCTAATCTACGAATAGTTTCTAATGGTGGGGCCAAGTCTTTATGACCAGTTAATAATAAAATATATAAATCTTTATTAAATTTTCGAATTTCTTCAACAACGTCGTCGCCATGAATAGGAGACATCATAAAGTCTAAAATCATCATATCAAAATGCTCATTTTTTACACGCTCAATGGCTTGTGTAGGATTTGTTACACCTGTAAAATCATAACCAGAACGTTTTAAGAAGATAGATAATGAGTCGATAATGCCAATTTCATCATCAACAGCTATGATTTTATATCCATTAGAAGTTACGTTTTGAATTCCTTTTCTCATAATTACACCTACCTAAATTACTAGTATTATACTATATTAACAGAAAAAAGCAAGGCATAAAGTAAAAAAATGTCGAAACATAAGAAAATGGATATAAACGAAAATAAAAATACTTACTTATAAAAAAGTAAGTATTTTATAAAAAGTTATAAAGGTAAAATGATATGGAAAGAAGTACCTATGCCTTTTTGTGTTTCAAAAGTAATATTACCATTAAAGTGAGCACGAATATTAGAATAAGACATAAATAAACCAAGACCAGTACCGTTTTTCCCTTTTGTTGTAATCATTTCTTTGAATAGTTTCTTTTCTACTTCTTCAGGAAGACCACCTGCATAATCACGAATAGTAATTATGATATTGGTATTTTCTTGTACAATGATTAAATCTATATTTTGATTTTTTTGACCATTATAAGCTTGAATACTATTAGAAATCATATTATTAATAACTTGTACTAAACTATTAACATTTCCTTTTAAAGTAACATCTGGTTCTATTTGTAAATCCATTACTAAATTAACTAATGCATTTTTTAATTCATGTTTCATTAATATATCTATTCGTTTTACAAGTTCTTCAATTGAAAAGGTATAGGCTTGCTCATCAGATAAAGTAACAGCTTGTCCTTTAACAGCGGTAATAACATCGGACATATATTCTGTGTAAGATTTTATCTTTTCTATCCAAGTGGACATATCTTTTGCAATTTCATGATGGTCTTGATTAGTTACCTCTGCATCTCCTATAGAAGCATCATATTCTTTAATTAAATCATTTAAACCCTCTGCTGCACCTGCAATAGACATGATAGGTGTTTTTAAATTATGAGCAATACCACCAATTAACTGTCCTAAAGAAGCAAGACGTTCTTTTTCCATTAATTTATCCTGGTTATCTTCTATTTGCTTTAATTGGTCCTGATATAACTTTTGTATTTTATTAAAAGATATAATTAAGTCGCCAATTTCATCATTAGAAGTTACAGGAAGCTCTACACCAGAAGAATTTTGATTATAAATATTTGTAAATCCTTGTGTTATCATAGTTAAATCATTAGAAAGAGATTTACCAAATAAATATAACACTATAGAAATTAAACATAGTAAAGCTAAAAAATTTATAATAAAGAAGGCAAGAGAGCTTTCAGACGCAATATCAAATAAAATACCAACATAAAAAGTTCCAGAAGAAGTCTCTATAGCAAGTGTACTTCCTTGAGAATCTACGCCGTAACTGTCATAAGTTCTACCTGCATGTGATTGTGCAATTCTAATGGTATATTCTTTTACAAAAGTACTTACTGGAGGGCCAAAAACAGTTATTAATTCATCCTCCGGTGTAATAATAAATTTAGAATGATAATCGGACTGTAAAGTAATAGCATTTAGTAATTCTAGAATAGATTCATAATCATAACTACTTGACTTACTGAAGGTTTCTTCTAATTGTTTCTTATAAAGATTGAAAAAAATATCTTCCTTTTCTTTAACAGATCTAGAATAGCCAACTAAAGAAGTAATTAATAAACAACAAATACAAATTGGTAAGACTTGCATAAAGATTTTCTTGCCAATAGAAACTCTGAAACCAATGTTTGCATCCTTAGAATAAGTTTTTGCTAATATTTCTGAATAAATACTTTTAGCAAAAATAAAGGAGGATACAGCTAGCAATAAAAGGAAAGATAGAATAAGTACTAATATTTTTACAACCATAATTCTATGATGACTTCCTGTTAAAAAGAGAAAGATGACAGTACCAATTATAGGAATTAGAATCTCAAAAGCAAAAATAATATAAGGAAGGTTAAAGCATTTCTTTCTAATTTTTTTAATTAAATTAATATCTTTATATTTTTTATCGTCATCTAGTTTATACCATTTATCTATGTCACGTAATAAGAATTTGGTAACCAGAGATAAAGTCAAGAGTACAACAAAAGAAATAAGGATAAATTGCTGTACATAAGAAATATAAGACATATCAATATCAAATTGTGTATTAATACTTTCAGGTCCATAGTTTAAAAGTGTTGGTAAAATGAAAGCAACAATACACAAAAGTATAATGGCAATAGAGCAATACCTTAGTGAAATTCTTAAACTAGGTGTTGTACGAAAAAAATGTTTAATAGACATATTCTCTCCTTTCTATTTTTTACAGATTATATAAAATGGACGGTTTGCATATAGGTTAGTAGCTTTTTTATATAAGTATCAGAAACCATAGGCCAATTAAAATTTAATAAATGTAAATAATTTTGCGTATAATTTGAGCAGATAGGAACAGTGTAATTGTAATTAATAGATAATAAATTATGCCTATCATATTGTATATCATTAATAATAGAACCTAATAAATAATTTTTAGAAGATTCTTTAGATAATTTTTGTATATAATCATCAAATTGCATATTATCTAAAACTTTAACATGAATATTGAAATCTTGCAAGACTTTTACAATATCTTTTACATGGGTAAAATGAGGATTATATAAATGAAAAATCTTATTCCAACATAAACTGTTTTTACTTAATAAGACAATAGCCTGTGCACAATAATCTACTGGTGTAAATTCAATTTCTTGTTGTAGCATTTCTTCTGTAACTGCACAAATACCAATCATAGTACGAATTCTATTATAAAAAGCATTTTCTTCTATCTTTTCTTGAAAAACGCCATCGGAATAGCGACCAGCCAAAATACCAATTCTTAGCACTTGAACAGGTAATCCCTTTTCTGCATATGTATAAACGACTTTTTCAGCTTCTAATTTGCTATGTACATATACATTATCATAATAATGTTGTCCAATGTATAAAGCATTTTCAGAAAATTCTGTAACAGTATGCATATCTTGCCTTACTAAATAATTGCCAGATACACTAATAGAAGAAATATGAACTAACTTTTTATGATATTTATATGCAAAGTCTGCTACGTTTTTAGTACCATTAACATTTATCTTTTCAAAATCACTATAGGAACCATAATGCTTTACAATAGCGGCGGTATGAATTACTGTAGAAAAGTAGGAAATGCAATTATTTAAACAATCTGTATCAATTCCTAAGTCTGATTTTTCAATATCTCCATGAATAACAAAGACACGTTTATTTAGATAAGACGAGAAACTTTCATGGAAATAGAATTCATAAGCATTAGCCAGTCTTTGGACAGAATGCATATAATTATTACCACGAACTAAACAATAGATAGTATCTTGTGTAGTTTTCAACAATTCATAAAGAATATGGATTCCTAAGAAGCCATTGGCACCAGTCAGAAATATATTTTGCAAACAATTTTCATGAATGTCTATATAAGAGGTATTAGAAATAATCTCATCAGGAGAGTGCTTTAGTAGAGCAGGAACTTGTGTGGATTGTTCATTGGTTTGCGCAAGATGAGAGTCTATTTTACTAGCTAGTTGTTTAATACTAGGATAACGATAAAAGTCTTGAGTAGTAACAGAAAAATGGTAAGGCAATAATTCTGTTTGTGCTTGGATAATTCCTAAAGAGTCTAGACCAAGGTTCAGAAAAGGCGTATTGATGTCTAAATTTTCTGTTTTTAGAACATGTGAAAGGACTTCTGAGAGTTTGCTTTGTGTTGGTGTAGAAGCATATTCTAAATTAGAACAAGGAATTTCAAAAGAAGGAAGTTGCTTTCTATCGACTTTTCCATTAGGGGTTAGAGGCATATCTTTAAGTTTTATATAATAAGAAGGTATCATATAATTGGGTAAAAAACGTAGTAAATAGGTTGTTAAAGAAACAGAAGGTATTTCTTTTTCTGCAACATAATAACAAACTAAAAATTTAGAATTTTTAGGAATAACAATAGCATTTTTTACTTCTGGAAAATCTAAAATTTTACTTTCTATTTCAGATAATTCAATACGATACCCTCTGATTTTTACTTGAAAATCAGTCCTACCTAAATGAACAACTTCTCCATTTTTATTCATATAAGCTAAATCATTAGTATTATAAATAACATGATTTTCTATAAAAGGAGAAGATATAAACATTTCCTCTGTTAAAACTTCTTTATGGAAATACCCTTTAGAGACACCATCTCCACCAATATATAAATTACCAGGAACATTAGGAGGCAAAAGCTTTTGATGACCATCTAATATATAACAAACCGTATTAGCAATAGGGGTTCCAATAGTAATCTGATTGGTGTATGTTAAGTCCTTAATTGTAGACCATATTGTAGTTTCAGTTGGGCCATACATATTAAAAATATTGGCTTTTGTAAGTTGTTTTAGTTTTTGTAATAATAAAATAGGAAAAGGCTCTCCTCCTACCATAATATCTGTAAAATGATTGAAATAATCTAAGTTATTTTTATCAGATAAAAGGGTAGTAAACCTAGAAGGTGTAGTTTGAATCATAGTTACATGATGCCTAATACATAAGTCTCGTAACAAAGCGGGAGAATTTTGTTCTAATTCATTACAAAGAACAACAGATAAGCCATTAGCAAAAGAACACCAAATTTCTAAAGCAAAAATGTCAAAGGAAATAGTTGTAACAGAAAGCATGACTTTTTGTGGCGAAAAGTTAATAACTTGGTTTACTGCTAATATAAAGTTAGTCATATTTCCATAAGTAATCATAACCCCTTTGGGATTACCAGTAGAGCCAGAGGTATATATAACATATAAAATATCATCTGGAGAGATAACGGTGTTAAGATTTTTTATATCTCTAATAGTATATATGGATGAAGAAAAAGAAATATCTAACTTAGCATAGGAGTCATCAATCAAATCCATAGTAGGATGATGCAATAAGATAAACTTTGCTTGACTATCTTTTAATATGTAGGAAATACGTGCTACAGGATAATGAGGGTCAAGGGGTAGATAAGTTGCGCCGATTTTTATAATAGCAAGAAGACCTACAATCATTTCACAAGAACGTTCTAACAAAACACCTAAAATATCTCCTCTTTTTATACCATGACGAAGTAATACATAGGCTAACTGATTAGCTTTTTGATTTAATTGGGCGTAAGTCAATTGTTGATTTTCAAAAACAAGCGCAATATGATTAGGATTTTTAGCCACTTGTTCCTCAAAAAAATCAACAAGCGTCTTGTTTTTATCGTAAATTAGTTGTGTATCATTAAAATCATATAATAATTTTTGTCTTTCCTCAGGTGTAACAATCTCTATATCTTGAATATATAAATCATCAGAAGAAAGAATTTGTTCAATCATATATAAAATTCTAGCATGTATATCTGTAATATCCTCTTTAGAATATTTAGATAAACGATAATCATAAGCAATATTCAAAGAACCCTCATCATTCATATCAAATAAATGAATCTGCATAGCATCAGCCACAAAGTTATTAAAAGTCCATCTAACATCATAGTCTACGGCAGCTGTATTCTTATTGGTTCTCGTATTTTGATAAGAAATTAAAATATCATATAAATTAGGTTGAGAGGGATTTTTAGCACGAATGTGCTCTAGAATATTTTGATATGGATATTTTTGATGGCGAAATATAGCCAAAGCATCCATTGAAATGGTTTTAATAAAGTCAGAAAAAGAAGACTCGTTATGCATACAAAAACGAAAAGGAACTGTACTAATAAACATACCAGGGGTATTTTTTTCTGTATAAGTCGTTCTATTTAAAATAGGAGTACCTAAAACAAAATCGTCTAATTGAGAAACACGACCAATATAAATAGCATATACAGCCATAAAAAAATTAAAAATAGATACTTTATTTTGAACGCAGAAAGCCTGTATACGTTCTACTTGAGAACATGGCATTACAAATAATTCTCTGCTAGCTATACAAGAATCGTTTGTGGAAGCATGTACAGAGGGAATCACACCTATTTCCGGTATAGTTTCAAACATAGCATCCCAATAGGCTTTATCTTTTTCAAATTTTTCACTAGAAAGATATTCTTTTTCAGCATCAATATAAGAAAGATAAGAGGTAGCTACAACAGGATTGTCTTCTTTTTGTAATAAAGCCGTATAAATATTGATAATTTTGCTAGCAAGAAGACCAGCTGTACAAGCGTCAGAAATTAAATGATGAGCAGTAATAACAAAGCCACCATGACCATTTGAAAATTGAAACATTTTGAAACAAAATAATAAATTATCTATTAAAGAAATAGGGGCACTTACCATGTCCTTTTCTAATTTTTTTAAATCTTCATCTGTGTTTAAAGACACAAGACTAACAGGAAAATTAGAAACAGAAGAAATATATTGTTGTACATTTCCTGTATTATCAAAGGTAAGTTTTAAACGAAAACTATCGTTATCTTTTACAAAGGTCTCGATAGCTTTTTTTAGTAAATCAAAATCGACTACTTCGTGTAGTAAAACCGTACCACAAATATGATTAATAGCGGTATCTTTATAAAATTGCTCTGTAAGCCAAATAGATTGTTGTGGATTGGTTAAATCATAATATTTTCTTTCCATAAATATGTTCTCCTATGTTATCCATTTTTATAAAAAGATTATATAACAAAACATCAAAAAAGCAACAATTTGTTTTATGATTTGTGAAAAAAATAAAGAAAAAGTTATAAAAAAACAAAGAATGATAAAAAACGACAAAAAAGTAGATAAGTAAGAAAAAAGTAAATATCTAAAAAAATAAAGGACAGAATGATTAAAACCAAAATAATTGGAAAAAATAAGAGTAGTAAAAAAAGAAATGGAGGAACTGACAAAGTGTCGGGAAAAAATATGTATCGATATAAAAAAGCTAATAAACAAAAATTAAAAAATATCATGACGATACTAGCTATTGTCATATTAACGTCTATTTTAAGCATTTTATTATATAAACTATATGAAGGAATTGATATACGTACATATAGCCAACAAACCAGTCAATTAAATGGCCAAGCAATTAGAACAACACAGACAGTAGAAAATGTAAAAGAACAAAGCAAACAAATAGCAGATGTAGTAGAAGAAGTGACTTCTTGTGTAGTGGGTATTTCCAAAATAAAAAATGCTGGAAATACGATATTTTTAAAAGATGGAACAACGCAACTAGGATTAGGAACTGGCGTCATTGTATCTGAGAATGGTTATATTTTATCTAATGAACATGTAACTGGTGCTAAATATAGTAATTGCTATGTAACTTTAGAAAATGGAAGGACATATACAGCCAATGTAGTGTGGTCTGATTCTAATATTGATTTATCTGTCTGTAAAATAAATATTAAAAATCTACCATATGCTAAATTAGGAGACTCTGACAATGTTAGAGTAGGAGAAATCGTATATGCCATAGGCAATCCAATTGGTTTTGAATTTCAAAGAACCGTGACTTCTGGCATTATTAGCGCTACAAGTAGAACCGTAAGAATTGATGAAAATGAAAAAAGTACGTATATGGAAGATTTAATTCAAACAGATGCTACTATCAACCCAGGAAATAGTGGAGGACCATTAATAAATCCAGATGGTAATGTAATAGGAATTACCTCTGTAAAAATTACTTCCGCAGAAGGAATAGGTTTTGCTGTACCAATTAATGTAGTAAAACCGATTATTGAAAGATATTTAAAAGAGGGTAAATTTGAAGAAGCTAGTTTAGGTATTTTTGCTTACGATAAAGAAGTAATTCCATACTTAGATGAAAAAATTGAATTTAATAAAGGCATTTATGTAGCACAAATTTCTTTAGATTCACCAGCAGCTAAGACAAATTTAAAAGTGGGAGATGTCATTACTAAGATTGATAATCTAGAATTAACTAAAATGTGTGACTTACGATGTTACATTTATACGAAATCACCAGGAGAGGAAGTGACACTTACAGTTTATAAAAATGGAAGAGAACAAACGATAAAAGTCACTTTGGGAATGAAATAAAAGGAGGAAATTATGAACCAATCATATTGGGTTGCATCAGGGATAGAAGAGCAACCAACATATCCTAAATTAGAAAAAGATATAGAAAGTGAAGTTTGCATTATAGGCGGAGGACTAACAGGTTTAACTTGTGCTTACTATTTAACAAAAAAAGGTTTTAAAGTAAGTGTTATAGAGAAGAATAAAATTGGTAATCATACTAGTGGAAATAGTACTGCTAAAATTACTAGTCAACATGATTTATTTTATGACTATTTAATTCAATCGGTAGGAAAAGAACAAGCTAGACAATATTTATATGCCAATGAACAAGCAATTCAGAATATAGAAGATATTATAAAAAATGAAAATATAGATTGTGCATTTAAAAGACAAGATGCTTATGTATTTACACAAGAAGAAAAGGAAATAGAAAAAATAAAAAAAGAAGTAAAGGCAGTTAATAGCCTTGGATTCCACAGTGAATTTGTAAAAAAAATAGCTTTACCAATAGAAATACAAGGTGCTATTCGATTCCCTAACCAGGCACAATTTAATCCCTATTTATATATGTTAGGATTGGCTAATAAAATAGTAGAAAATGGAGGAAGTATTTATGAAGATGCAAAGGTAATCGATGTCAAAAAACAGGAAGAAGATTATGATATA
This sequence comes from uncultured Clostridiaceae bacterium, assembly GCA_958417695.1. Taxonomy (GTDB): domain Bacteria; phylum Bacillota; class Clostridia; order TANB77; family CAG-508; genus UMGS1663. The sequence goes on from CATZDQ010000003.1 coordinate 18,354, forward strand.
TTAACCGAAAAAGCAAAAATAAATAGTCATTATGTGATTATAGCAAGTCACTATCCATTTTTAACAGTGCCAGGTTTTTACTTTATGAAAATGTATCAGGAAACTTCTTATATAATTGCAATAGAAGATAAAGATGCTGCAGCTTTTGACGGTATGTATATAAATGTGGAGAAACCAACACTATCTGTGAGAAAAACTGAAAATGGACTTATTTTAATAGGTGGTAGTGACCATAAAACGGGTGAAAAAATTAATCTAAAAGATGCTTATCAGAATTTAGAAAATAGGGCTAAAAATATATTTCCAGGTGCAACGGTAAAATATAAATGGAATACAGAAGATTGTATCTCTTTAGATAAAATTCCCTATATAGGAGACTTTTCAAAAATGATGCCGAATGTTTATGTTGCAACTGGTTATAAAAAATGGGGAATGACAACTTCTAATGTAGCAGCTAACATTATTGTAGATAAGATAACCGAAAAAGAAAATGCTTATGAAGAAGTTTTTAAATCTACTAGATTAAAACCGATTAAAAATTATCAAGAACTAACAAATATGACAAAAGAAGTTACCCAATCATTTTTAATAGAAAAATTGAAAAAACCAGAAGCCTATGTTAAAAATATGCATAAAGAAGAAGGAAAAATAATAGAGATAGATGGGCAAAAAGTAGGAGCCTATTGCGACCAAGAGGGAAAATTTCATTTTGTAAAACCGGTTTGTACACATTTAGGATGTGAACTTACTTGGAATAATCTTGATAAAACTTGGGATTGTCCATGTCATGGCTCACGTTTTGATTATGATGGTAAATCTATTTATGATCCATCTATTAAAGATTTAGAAAAATTATAAAAAGGTAAAGGAGGATATATGGTAACGTATTATAAAATCATATATCAAGATGATAAAGAAATCGTGCACTTGGATGTAAGTCCAAAAGACTTAATTCCAATGCTTTTAGAAATTAGAAGAAACTTTCCAGTTATTCGATTACAAGATAATGAGGAAAAAGAGTATGATATTGCAGAAATTCTGGAAAAAGAAAAAGATAAATTAAAAAAAGAACTAAGTGATAAATCAAAAGATGAAATAATATATACTATGCAAAAGAAATTAACAGAGTTAATTAAAGAGGATTTAATTTATGAAATTGACTTTAGTAAGATTATGACAGAGATAAGAAGACAAAAAGATAGGATTGAAAAAGTAGAGGATTTTAGAGATAAAGTAATTTATATTTATATAAATATATAAAAAAGAAAAGCGGAAGATGGTTTATACCACCTTCCGTTTCACATGTCCTAAATAAGCGACATGTTAATGAGAAAAAGAACGAGGCCCCTTTCCATCGCAGAAAGATTTAGAATTGTAAAAATCAGTTCTAAACTGATTTTCATTTGATTTTTCTGATTCTCTCTCATAGTTTTTTGGCTCGCTTGGAAAAATAATTTCCGTGTTCATTGGACTTTTCCTCCTTTGTATGTTTTATAGAAAAATTATAACATAATTTACATAAAAAATCAAATAACTTTAGATATAAACTTAAAAATTATTTAAAGTTCCATAGATTTATTATCACTGAGAAATATTATTTAAAAAAAATTAAAAAAAGTATTGACAAATAGAAATGTTTTTATTAAACTGTTAATAACAAAATGAGAATATCAAAAAAGAAAGAAGTGGTTGTATGGAATTAAAGCCAAATAAGGAGAATATTTGTGGAAGAAGTTATCACTTGTTAAATGCGAAGCTAACCAATGATTGTAATGGGAGGTGTGAATTTTGCATAGCGTCCGGTACATATAAAGCACCTAAAACGTCTTTGAACAAAATGATAGAGGCGACGATTGCTTTAAGTCAATTTCAAGATGTTGATGTTTTAGGAGGAGAACCAACATTATATAAAGATTTATATCCGTTTCTAGAGGCTATTAGACCTAAAAAATCTGGAAAAATAACTATAATAACAAATGGAAGCAATATAGATGTTCTTATAAAATGTAAGAAATTTTTAGACACAATAATTATGAGTATACATCATTATGATTTAAATAAAAATAAAGATATTGTAGGAATCCTTGTTAATGAAAATAGATTGAAACAACTAAACAGAGAAAAAGGAAATACAGAAACTATTTTAGCTTGTGTTATATGTAAAGAAAATTTAAGTACGATGAATGATATTAGAATTTTAGCAAAACAAGCTAAAGAATGGGGATTTGATGCGATTAAGTTAATGGAAGTAGTAACAATGAATGAAGGATATAAGGGATTTGTTGATTTACAAGACTTACTACTACCATATGGTATTCATCAAAAAAATCCTACACTAAAAGGTTGTTTATTTGAATTAGATGAATTAGGAAGGCACCTAGGAATAAAAACTTATATAAAATTATGCTGTCCGTTTAATAATATATATAAGGCAAAAGATTATGGAGTACCAAACAATATTGAATATCAACACGATTATATAAATGTTATTCACCCAGATGGTACAGTTACAGATAGTTGGGTGTATACATCATATGAAAATCAAGTCTTAAATGGAAAGGATGTGTATATAAATTATGAAGAAGAGAAACTGTAAAAATTATTGTATGGGCGTAATGGGACCGAGATTAGTAATAAAAGTAAATAATAGTTGTAATGGAAAATGTTTTTTCTGTGTTGGACGTGATAATAAACCTCTACCGACTGTAAATGTAAAAGTATTAATTCAAAAAGCTATTGAATTAAAAAACTATCCAAATGTTTTAATATTAGGAGGAGAACCAACATTATATAAATATTTAGAGGAACTAGTAAAAGGAATAGCGCCGTATAAAAAGAAAATAACCATAACTACAAATGGAAGTAATCTATCATGCTTATTACCAATAGTAGAATACTTAGATAAAATAATAGTTAGTATTATGCACTATGATAAAGAAAAGAATAAAGATATTGTGGGTGTTAATATTGAAAATGATGGAAAATTAATAAAAGAATTTTCTAAAATAAATCCACAATTAAAACTTCGCGTTAATTGTGTTATGTTAAAAAGTGGAATCTCAACAATAGAAGATATGAAAAAAATGGCTACATATGCAAAGCAATTAGGCTTTAATTCATTAAAATTTTCAGAAGTCACTAGCCCTAAATTATATGATGAGGAATTTATAAATATATCCTATTTATTAAAAGATTATGGTATACACCAAAAAGATACCGTTACACATGGTTGTTATTTAGAACCACCAATTTTAGAAGAACTTTTCGGAATAAAAACAATACTTAATTTATCTTGCATATTAAAAGCTCCTACAAAAATATATAAGACAGAATTGACAAAAGAGGAAATGTTAGAAGAAATTGAACCTATGAAGAATGTAGATAGTCTAATTTTACATCAAAATGGAGTTGTATATAAAGATTTTCAATAAAGGAGAGTGTAACATGAATTATATGTATTTAATGAAAAAAATAGCAGAATCTGTAAATGTAGATAATGAAAAGGTATCTACTATAGGAGAAGCAGTATCTAAAAATGAGAGTATTTTTAATAAAGAACAATATGAAGAACAAATGAACAAATTTTTAAATGGAGAATTAAAAGATTTATATTGTTAAGATTTAAAGTAAAAGAAAATCACAAGGAAAAAGTAGATATTATGATAAGAATATAGAATTAATTAAGAAAGTATATCTAATAGCCATAAAAAATATACAAGGTATTTAATTGCCTTGTATATTTTTTATTGAATATATCCATATAATTACTTTTTGCAACCTTGTATGGTCGAGGTGACAGGGATCGAACCTGCGACCTCATGGTCCCAAACCACGCGCGCTACCAACTGCGCTACACCTCGATAATTCATAATGCTTATATATAATAGCATATTATTTTTATAAATTCAAGACTTTTTTAAGATTTTTTCAAAATTCTATTGAAATTCCATTCTATTCAATGT
>CATZDQ010000004.1 GCA_958417695.1 uncultured Clostridiaceae bacterium
GATGTCTGGGTCTTGTCTTAGAACGGTTCTTAAAGAGTCTGAAAAAGATGTTTTGGTATCAATTTCAATTTGATTTAAACCTGGTATACGAATATCTACGGGATCTTCAATGGTAGTAATATTAATTTCTGGTCGGTTTAGGTAATCAATGATACTGTATAAGGTAGTCGTTTTTCCTTCACCAGTAGGTGCTGCAATAACCGTAATACTATTTCTTTTATCAAAACAATCTTTTAGTAATCGTTCATCTTTTGGAAATCCTAAGTCAAATATTTTCTTAATTCCTGCGTTTTTCTTTAATAGTCTTAGTACAAACTTCTCACCATATACGTTTTTTTGTGAAGATACACGAATATTATAATCTGGATAGCTTAGTATTCTACCATCTTGTGATTCTTGTTTTTCTTGATGCATATTGGAAATAGCTTTTAGTCTTCCTATAATTTGTTGTTGTTTTTCTTTGTCTATGGTTACTGCTGTAATTAACTCACCATCAATTCTATAACGAATTCTAACTTTGTCTTCCATTGGCTCTATATGAATATCACTAGCTCTTTTTTCCATAGCCGTTTTAATGATACTATCTATCATTCCCGATATATCACGATTTGTATTGATATTTTCGGAAGCAACTCCTTCTAATGAGTCTAATATGTCGTCTATATTGGTTTCAAATGTAATATATTTTTCCATAACGAGACCTTTGTTTAATAACAATAGTCTAATGGTTTCTATTGATCTTTTATTAGAAGTATCTGCAAAGCATACCTTGATTCTACCAGAAACAATATCAAAAGGAACGGCTTTATTTTTTCTAGCAATATCTAAAGAAATGTAATCTGTTACATTAATTTTTATATCCCCTTCTTGTAATAAAATCGCTTTTTCGTCTAGAATATCTCCTATGGCATTAATCAGTTCTTGTGCATCACATAATTGTAAGATATAAATGATATCTCCTAATTTTTTACTTGGGTAATCTTTTTGGTATTCTAATGCTTTATTAATATCCTCTTCTGAGATAATTCTCCTTTTGGCAAGTTCAATTCCTAATGGTTGTGTCTGTTTTTGTGGCATGGCTATTACTCCTTTCTTTTGTGTTCCTGATTCTATTATACTATACTCTTTTTTAATAATATAGTGGTTTTATGAAATTACTTAAAATTACCAATACTTCAAAACATAGTCAGTTGCTGAGGTATAGTTTTTAGATCCTTGTAAGGTTGTAATGACAGTAATGACTTCCTTTTGTAGTAAAGTAGTTGGGTCGTATGATGTCGTTTTTATAAATTGACATAGTAATACATGGCTACATATTTTTACTTTATTTCTGTATATACCATTATCTGGGCTTGGTTTATACGTATAAACTGTGCCATCTTCCAATACAATTTCTGTGTCTGTCACACTTTGCGTAGCAGTGTTATTTTTTACATCTGCTATAAAGTACATATTAAATTTATTAAATTCGGATATATATTTTCCTTGTTCCGTTATATATTTAGAATTAGCAAAGAAGTTATCACTCACAATTGCTAGGATACTCATGATAATGGTAATAGCAACTAAATATACAACTAGAATCATCAAGGTTACGCCTTTTTCTGATTTCACTGTTTACCACCTTTTACATTTCTCTTATTTTTAATTTTTTTACCGTATACGTATAAGGTTTATCTTTTAAGGTATATTTTACTGTTACGGTAATAATTTTAATTAAGTCTTTTTTGGTATAATCGTTAGCATTGTAATTTTCTACTTTTACGGTTACTGTGTAATTACTAGAGATACCATATTTGTTAGTTAAGTTTTTGTCCATTTGTGCTTGTGTTACGTCATTATATGCCATTTTATCTGTATCTTCTAGTATCTTTATGGCATAGTTTGTTGCTAGTGCATTCATTCTGATAGATATATTCTGGAAAAATACATCTGCAAATAGACTGGCTATAACACCTGCAAACAATGTAAGAACTAGTAAGGATACAACAATGTCTGCCCCCATGACTCCTTTATTCGATTTTACTTTTTTAATACACTTCATTTAACCACCCACATGCTAAAAAATTTAGAATTAACACTGCGACAATTTGAATTGTGCATAGATAAAATCCAATTGGTATTTTTTTAGTTTCCTTCTTGTCTATTTTTTTATACTTTATATGTGCACTTACTATTTTTTCTATGATTTCGTCTATAGCAATAGCTAATAAGGTGCCTATGGCAGTTATGATAAATGTAACTTCTGATTGAAAGGCTGCCATTAAACAAGCTAGTATTAATATGTTGATGACATAGCTATTCTTTAAGTGTTTTTTAAAGTAGTAAGTGTCTAATATTTGTAAAATAAGTATGGCAAATACATATATGACATATCTATATATAGTCATGTCCTCTATTATACATAGATAAATCATATATAGGGTAATGATAATCGTTTCATATAATAATACACCCTTATGAATTTCTTTTCTTTCTTTGTCAATTCCTGCGATGATGATAAGTCCTGCAATATATAACAAGCCAGCTATTAGATATACCATGGTATCTATTGTTATATTCCAAAGACTCATATGGATAGACATTCCAAATAAAGCAAAAACAAGCCCAGACATTACTTCTAATAACAAGTAGCGTATTCTGATCTTTTCTTTGCAATATCTACATTTTCCTCCTAAAGCTATATAGCTTACAATTGGTATCATGTCCCAAAAGGAAAGTTTATGATTACATTTTGGACAATAGGACCTTTCGTGTGTAATATCTTGGTGTAACGGAAGTCTATAAACAGCTAATGTAAAAAAGCTTCCAAAAACAGTTCCTATGCAAAATAAAACAATATATAAAATAATAGCTTCCACTTCTTTTTTCCTTTTTCTTTTAAAAAATTAGAGGTTACCTAAATACAATGATATTTTAGTAGGTAACCTCATATTTAGTTTTTACTAAATTAATTATTATGTTTTTCACATGCTTTTAATGAATTTGTTGTTCAGTGAATTTCTCTAAGTTTGCAATTGCTTGGTTCTCGTGAACTGCTGCATTTGCTTGTAAATCTCTTGCTTCTTGTGCTCTTGTAGCGATACCATTATTTCCTATAACCATAGAAATACTAACTCCTGCTAAGATAATAAGAACGATAATAGTAACAACTAAAGCTACTAAAGTAACACCTTTTTGTTCTTTTAACATAAAAACTTCCTCCTTGTTTATTTTTTTGTATATATTTATTTGATAAATATACCCCTAATTATTTTAACCCAGCATTATTAAAGTAAGTTCCTTGAGAGTCTGGATTTTTGTTTGTATTCACCATCGTATTTGTATTTTCTGTTGTATTTGTGTTTGGTGATGTATGATTGTTGCTCGTATTGGTATTTCCACTTGAAGATGAACTTGAAAATGGATCTGCTTTACCAGCAACATATTTATTGCTTTTTTTGTATATATTTAAGTCGGAACCATCAATTGTGTAAACAATATTTGTTTTTTCTAATTCTGTAATTTCTTCTTCTACTTCTTCTTTGATGTTTTCCGGCGTTGTATACGCTATCTTACTTGGTACTGTTTTAGTAAGTGGATTGTAATCGTAAAATAGTACACTTAGCACTAATAAAATAGCAACACATAATAAAATTGTAATAATAACTTCTTTTATGATTGATTTAACCATTCTTTACTCCTTTGCTTGTTTATTTTATTGCGCTACATTGTTTCCATTTTCTGTGTTTGTTGTATTTGTATTAGTTGTTGTATTTGTATCTGTCTGATTGTTTGTTTGTGTATTTTCTTCTGTATTTGTTTGTGTAGTAGTAACTGCCTGTGCGGAGTTATTTCCTTCTATACCAATATTTTTAACAGTAAATGTTGCTCTTAACACAGGTTGTTGATATGGTACTAATTTAAAATTTTGTACTCTAAAGTTTAGTTTACTGTCATTTTCTATTGCAGAAATAAAGTTGATAATGGCTACATAGTTACCATCTACTGTAAATCCTAGATTGTAAACACCTTGTGTTCCCGTATCATTTGATAAAATTTCAAATTTTAGATTAACCCCTTCTGCTGTTGCATGATTTCCTATGGTTGCCCATAAGAATTCTATAGAATAGCTTTCACTTCTTGTAGCTTTTAGAATTTGTTCATCTGTACTAATATTGGTTAACTTTAAATATTCGTCTTTAGCTTGCATCATTTCACTACTAGCTGCTTTTAAATTACTCATCTTTTTAGGATATTCTAAGTCAATTAGTTGGTTGGCTTCTTCAATCTTTGTATTTAATTTTGTATTTTGATCTGAAATTTGTGTCATGCTTAAAACATGAATGTTTCCTATGGATATGCCTTTACCAATTGCAAAGTATACTCCAACAGTTAGCAAAATAATGAGTATAATCAGTAATATTTTTTTCATGGCAAATCTCCTTCTATTACAATTTTAATCAAATTATCTTGTTTTACACCAGAAGTAGAGATTACTGTTGAAGGACTAAGAATTCCATCTGCAATGATTTTTCCTTTAAAGTATCCTAATAATTCATATCTTTCTGCTTGTGCATTGATTACCATATGGGTTCCTGTTGTGTTCTCTATAGATGTGATTGTTACACCTTCTTTTGGAATAGCACTCATTAATTCTGTTAATAATACAGGAATTACATTTTTGGTTTTATTATTTTGTGTTAATTGATTATTAAAATCCTCTAAGTTTCTCTTCATATCTTGGTATTTAGTTGTTTTCGTATTAATGGTTGTTATATCTTTATCTACTGCACTAATTTGCTTTTGTGTATCTTCTTTTACGGCGTCTACTTCTAGATTTTTTTCGTTAATTTGTGTATCTAAAAATATAGTAAATGCAGAATAAAGGATAAATAGGGAAAAGATTCCTATACAAGTACGTAATAACCATCTTTCCATATTGTCTAATTTTCCTTTTAAGCTAAAAGAAAAATTCACTTTTGGTAGTCCTTTTTTTCCACTTTTATTTTTATCATTTTCTTTTTTACTACCTACTTCTATTTTTAGAAAATCAGGTAGTTGATCTGCTAAAGATGGTTTTTTAAAGTTCAGATTTTTGATACCATAACCTAGTCCCTGCATAGCAAGTGCAATAGCAGAGTTTACCTCTATATAGTCTTTCATATTGATTTTTATAGTATCTGGTATAAAATATGGCTTTAAAATTTCACATTTTGCATCTTTAAAGTATTCTTGGAAATATAAGTCAACATTGTTGATAACACTTCCTGTTCCTGTTATTAAAACTCTATCAATTTTGTTTAAAGAATTATCTGCATATTCTTTTACTTTTTGTACAATGGTATATAAAGTTGGCATGATATCTTCTAGATATAAGTTTTCTTCTTCTTGAAGTTCTTTTCCTTCCATTGTATAAATAGTAGAATTCTTACAAATTTCATAAGCTTTTGAGTAGGAATTTTCCTTCATATTAATATTATCTAATATCGGTTCCATTCCTTCTTCAATTCTAATAACATCATAAATGTTTTCATTTACAATCATGGTTAATGTGGTCTTATTTTCAATATTAACAATCAGACTAGTTTCTTTTGATTTAATGTCTGCAATGTTAGCAATTGTCATTGGCAATGGTGCCAATGTTGAAATAGTATTTCCTTCAAATTGCTGTAATTTGTTATTAATTTCAGCTTTATTCGTAGAAATATAAATAGCTTTGATTTTTTCTTTATCTTCTAAATCTGGTACTAATGCATATCTTGTCTCTAAAGCATTTCTATTGTAGCCTTTATCAAAGCAAAAAGAATCAAACTCTGTCTCTACTGCCTTTTTTAAGTCATTCTTATTTAATAAGCTAAAAAAGTAGAAGTAATTATAAGCTTCTTCAGACAAATTTATACTGATTGGTACCTTATAGCTAAATGTTTCTGCTATAATTTGATTAATTGCATCCCCTAGTCTATCATAAAATTTGATACCAAAAGATTCAATTTTTAAGTTGTCTTTATCTTTTGCCACTTTTGCATATTTAATTAAGTTATCTTCTATATATAATCCTAAACAACTTGCCATTTTATCTCCTTTGTTTTACAAATTTATATCCTTAGTATTTTACAAAAAAAAACAAAACATACTTGATTTTTTTTATAGTATTGTCATATTCCCACAATATTTGTAATTATTTCCTATTTTTTTGATTTTATGAGTTTATTTTATCTTTTTTTAGCAAAAAGTCAATACTTTTAATATAGTTGTAATGTAATTGTAATATACTTGTAATAAATCTTTTTCTACTCCTGCAGCAAAAAAAGAAAATAGATTTTCTACTATCTATTTTCTCTCTTTTAAGATATATAATGCAGAATTTCCTTAAATTCTGTATAACCAAATTTTTCATTAAAATGACCTGCATTTTTTATTACTATTTTTTCTGCTTGTATAGAGTTTGCGAATTTTTGTGCTTCCTCATATGGTACATAAAAATCATTATCTGTGTAAATAGCAATTCTTTCATTTACGTACTTTTTTATCTTTCTAATTTCTTTTTCTTCTAAATAAAATGATAAATATTTTTGCATATTATCATCAAATTCCAAATTATTAAATCCCGCAACCGTAATGATTTTACCAACTTGTATATGATTTTCAATTAAAAATTTTACTAAAAAGACACCACCTAAACTATGCGTAATAAAATTTGTATTTTCATTAATATAGTCAATTTCATAATATGCTTTTAATATTTTACTCCAGCTATCATAATCTTGTTTTTCTGGTGTAGGAAAGCTTGGGACTACGCAACTAATCCCTCTTTTAGCCAATTCTTTTTTTAGCCACGGGAACCAATTTTTATATGGATTTCCATAAGCCCCATGTATTAAAAAATATTTGTTCATTTCAATTTTCTCCTATTAAACCAAAATACCCCGTCCCCAAAAGTTTACTTTAATATAATGGCTAAGATGATGATGAGGCTGGCTATGATTCTATATATAGCAAATCCTTTGAAACTTCCTTTTTTTAGATATTGTAATAAGAATTTGATAACTACGATGCCTACTAGAAAACTAGCAAATACACCTACAAAGAATGGTATGCTAAATACAAAGTCTTTGAATTTTAGTACAGTTGCTGCTAGGACAATTGGTGCAGATAACATGAAAGAGTATTTGGCTGCAGATTCTCTTTCTATGCCCATGGCTCTTGCAGTGGTCATGGTGATACCTGATCTAGATACTCCTGGTATAAAGGCTAGGCATTGGGATAGTCCTATTAAAAAAGTTTGTTTAAATGTCATGTGTTCATATGTGGTTTTGTTTTTTCCTTTTTTGTCGACTATGTACAAAATAATACCCATAACCATTAGGGCTATAGCTATGATGAGTGGTTTTTCTAGTGCATTTCCTGCAAATTTATCTAATATTAGCCCAATAATGCCTCCCGGTATAGTTGCTATGACGATATACCAAAACATTTTTCCTTCGAAACTTTTCTTTTTCTTTACGACTTGTTCAAAGCCACCTTTGATTAGTTGTATCCAATCTTTGAAGAAGAAGATGCCAATGGCTAATAGCGTTCCGAAATGTAGTGCTACGTCAAATCCTTCAAAGGCTAAGTTGAATGCGTCTGATTGTGTCCATCCTAGTAACCATGGTATGATGGCTAAGTGGGCTGAACTGGATATTGGTAATAATTCTGTTAATCCTTGTACTATGCCTAGTATAAGTGCTTGAATTGTATCCATGTTTTTCTCCTTTTCTTGAGGAATGTTTTTTTATTTTGTTTTCTTTTTTTCTTTATTTCCTCATTTGTTTTTCTTTTTTATTTTTCATTTTTTCTTTCTATTCTTTGTTTAGATGTTTGTTCTTTTAGTTTTTTATTTCTTTTAAGATATTATATAAGGTATCTTTAATAAATTCTGCTGATGTTAATGGCGCTACTTTTCCTGGAAGGGATAGTGCCCATATGGTTTTAATGCCGGCTTTTTTGCTAGCACTTCTATCTACGCCTCCTGGATTAGATGCTAAGTCGATGATTAAGCTATCTTTGTTTAATTTTTTTAATTTTTCTTCATCTAATATGATGGCTGGTATGGTATTGATTACGATGTCAAATTTTCCCAAGGTGTTGTCTAATTCATTTAGTCTAACTGGTGTATAGCCATAGGCTCTTATCCATGCTAAGTCTACATTTTTTCTAGCTTCACAGTAGACGTTGGCACCAATTCCTTTTAACATGTTGGCTAGTATTTTTCCAACTCTTCCATAACCTAGTACTAAAATGTCACTTCCATGTATGGTTTTATTGGTTTCTTCCATAGCGATTTGGATAGCGCCTTCTGCTGTAGATATGGTGTTTAATATGGTTAGTTCCTCTCTATCTAATAAGTCGATTAAATTTGTTTTCTCGGTATCTATGAGTTCATATAATTCTTTTATGTTTCCTGCTATAAAGGTTTTTCCTTCTAAATAATTAGCTAGTTCTTGCAGAGATACATTTTGCTCACTAAATGGTGTGTTCATATCTATATGGTTACTAGATAATGGAATTGAACCAATGATAATTTGAGTTTCTTGCATAAATTCTTCTATAGAAGTACATTTTTTGACTTCTTGTAATTTTGAAATACTTTCTGCTTTTTCTAAAGCATAGGTGATTACTTCATACCCATCTTTTGCTAACATTTCTACTAATTTTACAATTCTTAGGTCTCCACCTATTACCCCTATTTTCTGTTTCACCAAACGACACTCCCTTTATTTGTTTATTTTATACTTCTACTATTGTATTGTTTTTTTGTATAAATTATTCTAAATCACGTTCTTTTTGTTCTTTATTTTTTTCTTTTAATTTTCTAATAGCTTTTACGTCATGATGATTTAGATTACCTACTAATGCATTTGTGTTTTCTAAGTGGTAAAGGGTTTGCTTTTCTTTTTGGCTTAATTTTTTTTCCTTTGTTTTTTGTGTTTCTTTTTCATTAGTAGGTTTTGTGATATGTTTTAATATGTATTGAAATAATGTTTCTTTTCTAACTTTTTCATATATGGTCGGTTCTTCCTCTATTGCTTGATTTAAATAGGTGATTGCTTTTTGTGCATCACCTTTTAACATGGCAATATAGGCTAAGCTATAATAAGAGTCTGCTTCTAGCTCTTCTGCATTTAGTGCTTGCATAAAGTATTGTTCTGCTTCTTCTAAATCGTTATAGATTAAAGCAATTTGTCCCAAGCTATAGTGTGCATGATATAATAATGAATTTAGTTTTGCTGCTTTTTCATAATATTCTTTTGCGCTTTGGAAATCATTTAGCCTTGTATAGGTCATCCCTAAATTATAATATAAGTCATATTGTTCTGGATGATATTTTAGGGCTTCTAAGTAAATATTGATGGCTTCCTTGAAATTTTCTTGTTCATATAAGATATCTCCTAATAATAAAGAAGCTTCTAATTGTTCTGGTTTCTTTTTTAATAAATCTGTTAGCATTTTACCAGCTTCTTGTTTTCTATTGGTTTGTCCTAATAGTTTTGCTACTTGGAAATATACTTTATCATCTTTAGGATTAATTTCTAAAGCTCGTACATATTCTTCAATGGCTGTTTCTTTTTTTTCTTCTTTTTCATATATCTGTGCCAATGCTTTATGTCCTATATAACTGTTTGGCATTTTGTCTATCAATTTTAACAAAATCTTTTTGGCTTCTTCTGTTTTCCCCGTGCCTATATAAAATTGTGCCACGCTTTTGTAGAAAAATTCTGAAAATAGTATGCCTTTTCTTTCCATTATTATAATGATTAGTGGTATGAGTACAGCTAGTATGTAAGTGATGACGATAATGGTGATAGGTAATGCAAAATTACCAATTAATCCTATGAATCCTATAAACATGCCCAATGCTTGTATGGCTAGTATGTATATGTAATTAGTGTCATTTCTTTGTATCATCTTCATGAAGATGATTGCAAATAAAGCAAAAGCTAATACATTAAAAATGATTCTTTCTACCATTTTCTTTCTTCCTTTTCTTTATTTTATTGCTGAAATTTTTGATTGTAGTTTTCTATACATTCTTGGATAATTCTTTCTGCTTCTTCTCTTCCCATAATTTTATCTACAGATGTTTGTTTTCCTTCTAGTTGTTTATATACTTCAAAGAAGTGCATGATTTCTGCTGAAATATGTGTTGGTACTTCGGTTATATCTTTATATTCGTTTAAAAATGGATCTTGTTTGGCTACTGCTATGATTTTTTCATCATATTCATTTCCATCTATCATTTTTAAAACACCGATTGGATAGGCTTCTACTAGTGCTAAAGAAACTATTTTTTCTTGGCATAGTACTAATACGTCTAATGGGTCATTATCTCCTGCATAAGTTCTAGGTATAAATCCATAGTTTGCTGGATAGTGTGTGGCTGTGTATAATACACGGTCTAATTTTAACATTCCAGTTGGCTTGTCTAGTTCGTATTTATTTTTTCCTCCTTTTGAAATTTCTATTACGGCTACAAAATCATCTTTTTTGATTCTTTCTGGATTGATATCATGCCATATATTCATTTTGCTTTCATCCCTTTCTTTCTGATTATACTTGTGTCTTTTCTTTTACGACATTTTGTATTCTAATTCTATTATTTTAGGCTAATTTTGCAAAAAAGTCCATACTTATTTATAAATTTCTTTAATCTATCCTTTTTATTTTTTTGCTTTTTCTTCTGTATGCCTTTTTAGAAAAGAAAAAATCTATTTTATAAATTCTAAAATAGATTTTTTCTTTCATATATCCTTTGTTCTTTATTTATTTTTTTTCTTAATTGTTTGCATAAACGATTAAATCCACTTCCATATATATAGCCCATAGATTTACTGGATAGATAACTTTTATCTACTATATAAACATCCCATTCTCTTTCACTCGGATTTTTGGCACTTTCTTTCATATAGTTAGTTAGTGCATTAATACTTTTATTATAGTAGCTTTGTACCGTTTTTTTTCGACTATATACTTGTTCTAGTTCAAAGGCTAATCGCATACTTATGTAATATGCTTCTTTCGAATCCACACCATATTGATTTATCGCTTCATATAATTCTCGTTCCAAATTTTTCTCTACCATTTTACTTTATACAACTCCGTTATTTCAACATCCAAAGCCTTCGCTAATTGTATCATGACTAATAAACTGGGGCTTTTCAGGTTATTTTCTACATCATTAATATGTGTCGTGGAGACGCCACTTTTATCTGAAAGTTTCTTTAACGTTATTTTTTTCCCTTTTCTGACTTGTTTTAATAAAATTTCTATATGCATGATTATCACCAAAGCTTAGATATATTTTATTTTATTTAAACACAGAACCTATCCGACATGGCGGATTTAAGAAAAAAATGTTACTTCTTAGTATTTATGTATTTATTTATTACATTTTCATTCTATGCTTTTTGTCCTACAATTGTCCCATTTCTCCTTTCTTTACAAATATTTACCTTTTCTTCAAATGCTCTTGGTAATATTCATTCTTCTTTATATACTGTTGATATATTGTTCTAATTTTTCAATAAATTGTCTAATGATATTTTCTCTACAAAAAGTTTGTTGCTCGTATTCTTTTTTTAGAGATGTGGCTATATTCATTGTTTCTTCTGAAAAGGCTTTTTCGTTGACATTCAATCCAATACTAATAACAAGGTACTGAATTTCCTCTTCACTAGATGCGCTTCCGTGTCAATATGCCACTAATTTTTTTTCCATGTAATAATAAATCATTTGGCTTTTTGATTTCTAAGGGTATTTGATATAATTGCCAAATTGTGTCTTTCATGATTTCTGCTATTTTTATAGTTAATCCCTCTAATTTTTCTACTTTACATTTTGGATACAGCAAAATAGACATGGCTATGTTTTCATTTCCTGTATACCATGTTCTTCCTTTTGTTCCTATGCCTGCAGTTTGCCTCTCTGCCAAGATAATAGTCCCGTTTTCTCCTTCTTGTTTTGCTAAATCTTTGGCTTGTTTGTGTGTAGAGTCTATTTTTTCATAATATAAAATATGTTTTCCTATATATTGGGTATTTGCTTTTTTTATTAAATCTATTTCCATTTTTTTACGCTTTCTCAATTTGATTACATAATTATGATATCACATTTTCGGCTTTATATCAACCTTTAATCTGTATTTTATTAACTAATTATGGAAATTTTTATGTCATACTTTTACTTTTTTAGTATCTCTTTTTAAATTTTTTAAATTTTTTTACACAACATACTTGACAAAGTTATCCTTTACGTAGTAAAATAAGTCTTGTCAGTTCAATAGATGCAGATGTGGCGGAACTGGCAGACGCACAGGACTTAAAATCCTGCGGTTGAATAAACCGTGCCGGTTCGATTCCGGCCATCTGCACCATAGATTTATCAATGCTTTCACGAGTTTTGATAAGTCTATTTTTTTGCCTAAAATCAAGGTGAACTTTGAGATGTCTAACAGAATGTCTAACAAATTTTTTTGAAAACCTGTATAATCTTTTGTATATACGACTTTAACGATTGTTAGATGTCTAACTATCTTAATAATCTTTTAAAAATACAACAAAATAAATATTGTATTGCATTTAACATTATATTAAATCTTTAATCTTAATTGAAAAACTGCTTCTTATATGCTATTATAGAAATTATAAAAATACTAATTTAAAAGTGAGGTAGAAATCGATATGAAAAATAAAGGCTCTTATATTATTAAATTCATTATGCTGTTTTTTATTATTCTACCTTTATTTTATTTTTTTATTAAAACCATCTATTTTTCCTATAAAATCACGATACTACCTTTTTTAATTTGTGGTCTTATAGAACTTGTAAAAGTTATTTTATTATTGCTAAATAAGACTAAATTCATTCCTTTACTTAATAAATTTTATATTGTCATTTTTTTAGTTTATTGGTTTGGCTTTTTAGGTTATTGGGGTTATATTAGTTTAATAGATGGGCAGTATTTACTTCTACTTTTTTCTACTCCTTTTTGGATAATTGGCATCTATGTTATCTATCAGTCTTTCTTTCAAAAAGCAAAGAAATTAATTAAAAAAACCAAGAAACCAATTAGAAGAATTACAAAATATCCTATAAAAATAATAATTAGTGGATTTTTAGTAGGATTCTGTTTTTTATCTGGAATTATTATGTTATTTTTGGGAATTACAGATACTTACAAACTAAATGAAATATCCAAGAGTTATACCTCTACAAATGGCTATTTTAGTCATTACGATATTTACTCAAGTGATAAAGACGGAACTACCTATAGCCTTACTTATATTTACCAAGTAGATGGTGTAGAGTATACTATTCAGACAGACTATGGAACAAATTATGTCCCTAACCCAGGCCATATTAGAGAAGTAAAATATAATCCTGATAACCCTCAAGAATCTATTTTAGTAGGAACTAACCGTAGCAATGGACTCCTATATATGGGCGCATTTTTCACCTTAGTCTCTTTTACTTTCATTCTTTTAGCACTAGCTACCTTAGGTTATTTTGACAAATTTAAAATAGATATTATTGGGACTTATTTGGGAATTCTATTTACTATAATCGGTATTGGCATTCTCTTGTTTCAAAATGGTACTACTGGTTCTTTGATAGAAACTATTTCATCCTTTGGCTTATGGATTCTCATACCATTTATGTTTATAATAATTGGAATATTTCTAATCATTAAAACGCTATTTCTAAAAAATAGAATAAAATAAACTAGACTTTTTTATACTACTTTATAAAAAGTCTAGTTTCCTCATTTTTTTAATAATATAAATATATGTCACATACTACATCTGTCTGCACTCTAGTGTTACCATCATTTTGTACATACACTTCTCTATTTCCCCTTGCTGTCTTTACACTCACAACCCCTGTAGAAGCATTATAGGATATACTTGCAGACTGGTTATATGCTGTTATTTTATCCCAACTCCCGCCATTCATGGATAACCCTGTTATTACCATAGCAAAATTCTCTTGCGTAAAATTCTTCCACCCCTCATATTGCGTTACAGAAAAAGTGGCTGTATTAGAACAAGTACCCAATTTTACTCTTTTAACTTTAGATTGATTAACACCATCTTCATACCCTGCTGCATATCCTTTATTGGTTCCTGTTAATTTTGTTCCATTAACCCATGCGGTTTTCCCTGTTAAAATATCATCACTTGCAGCAGTACCTGACGTTTGGCTAGCTAAAGTATTGGCAGTTATTTTTCCTGCTCCATTATGATATCCTGCTGGAATGGTATAACTTTGACCGCAATTTAGGTTACTACTAATAGCCCCCCTATTAGTCATAGTTCCAGTTAGTAATTTTCCCCCACTATAAGCTTTATAACCAGATAATATTTTATCAGCTGTGGCATTTGTTTGGGCTAATAAAGAATTGATAGTATTTAACTGATTTTGTAAATCCTGTATTTTTACTTCTTTCTCATTTATTTGTTTTTTTAAATTAGCTATCTCTATATCCTTTGAAGCAATTTGTGCTTTTAAATCCGCTATTTCTTTTTGCAAATTACTAATTTGTATATTGAGATTTTCTATCTGTTTTTTTAGTTCCGCATTTTCGGTTTGTAGTTCTTGCACTTGTTTTTGTAATTCCTCTACTTGTTTTTGCAGTAACGCTATAATCTCATCTTTTTTAGTAGACTCTTCATCTTCTGACATTTCTCCTCCTGTTTCCAACTCATAGTATAACTGATTTAGTTGCATAGCCTCTGCTTCTCCTGCCAAAGTAATATTTTGTTTGGCTTGTTTTGCTTTTGTAATAATGCCATTTTCTCCTATCGTTACTTGCATACTAACGCCTGCTAAAATGATTAATATAACTATCGTGACTACTAAGCTTACTAGTGTTATTCCTGTCTCTTTCTTCATATTTCCTCCTTTTCATCCTTCATTTTGTATTTAATATACTTTGTACTTTTCAATATTGGAGATGAATATGTTCTATTTTCTCTTTAAATAATTTTCTTTTCAACTAGTCTTATGTAATCTTATAGTTATCCTTATAATTATTCATTTTATATTTACTTCTTCTTTATTTTATATAGTTGCGAATATTTGAATCCTTTTCAAAACATATCATTTTCAGATTTCCACGCAATTAACACTTCTTTTATTTTTTCAAATTTATCTACCCTTGTATACTGATTTTGTATATCTACAATATTTCTTATTTCATTCATAACTTGTCGTTGTTTTTCATTTTCATATTGTAAATTTCTATTTTCTTTATATAACATATAGTTTTCCTTACTTTGCCTATCTATAAATTTACTCTTATTTTCTAACATTATCTTTAGATTTCCTATTTTTCTATCCTTTTTTGTTATAAAAAACATACTATACCTCCTATTTCTAAATTAAACATATCGATATGGATAAAACAATTCAAAAACGATAAATTTTTTTCTCTATTTTTGATTTTATTATTACGTAATAAGTATTTTTTTAATTTTATTTTACTCTGTGCGTAATATATCTCAACTTTTATTTCTTGTCAATACCTAATACGTAATTTTTTATCTTTTGCAAAAAAATATTGCGTATTACGAAATAGTATGTTAAAATAATTTCCATAGGAGGTCTTACTATGGAAGAACTTTTTGCTAAAAGATTATCTGAATTAATCCAAAATAGTCATTCTATTTTAGCAGATATGGAAGAAGCTGTTGGAAAAAAAGCTGCTACCATTTCTAGATATGCTTCTGGAGAAATAAAAGGAGTAAAAAGAGACACTATTGTGAAATTAGCTAATTTCTTTAATGTATCACCCGCATGGTTAGCTGGACTTTCTAATGAAAGATATACCAGTATCTCGTTAGATACAATTAATTCCACGGTGATACCTATCCCTATTTTAGATACCGTTAGCGCTAATCCATCCGATGGCTCACAGAAAAATATGGTTGGGACTATAAACGTAGAAAAAAATCTTATCCATGAAAAAGCTGACTATTTTGCTTTTAAAATAAAAGAAGACAGCATGGCACCTATATTTATACAAGACGATATTGTTATTATAAAAAGAACAAATAATTATGAAAATAATGAATTTGTTATGGTAATCATTGAAAGTCATCCCGGAATTTTAAGAAAAATAAAGAAAACAGATGCAGGCATTTTATTACAACCTTTAAACTCAGCTTATGAACCTTTATTTTTTACTAAAACAGAAATGAAATCTATCCCTATTACGATTATTGGTGTTGTGAAGCAATTAAAAAGAGAATTTTAGATGATTTTATCCCGCAAACTTTTATAGTCTGCGGGGTTTTAACATTCATTATTGACTATTAAGATATGACTAAGTTAGATATGATAACACCCCCTGCTGCATTTCCATAAGGTGTTATTTTAAAAGTTATCTTTTCATAACCTGTAATATCAAATGTCGGACTTTTTTCAAAATCACTCATTTCAACTGAAGGCTCTTGAGACAAAAGCGTTACCTCTACATTTTCTTTTGTTCCTATCACATAAAAATAACAATAAGGGTGCGCTGCTGCCATACTAAAAGACATCGATGTACAAGAAGCTGTATTAATAACACAATATGGATATATACTACGATCATAAATTTGTCCACCTATTATAAGACTAGGAATTGTTATCGTGTTTGTTTTTTCTGCTTCTTTCTTTCCATCATGATAACCACTATTATAGGCATTACTAATATCGGTTCCATTTCCTGTAATTTTCTGTGCATCAACCCACGCTGTTTTTCCTTGTGTAATATTTTCTGGTGTTGCTGTTGCATCTTTTGTTCTTACTTTTAGTATCTTTCCAATATTGCTAACCATTACCTCTTGTGTATCTGTTTCCATTGTTGCTACCCCTTCCTTTGTAATTGCTGCTGCAATTGCTTTTTTAAATTGTAACAATTTAGCTGCAGCTTCTGTATCGCTACTTTCTCCATCTGTCCCTGCATAACTAATCTGCTCATATAATCGATTTAGATTTTTTGCCTCTTCTTCTTGTGCAGATAACACATTTTGTTTGGCTTTTTTGGTCATTGTAATAATACCATTATCACCTACTAGTATATTGATACTAACACCTGCTAAAATAATTAATATGATAATGGTAATTACTAAACTAATCATGGTAATACCTTTTTGTTTTTCCATTTATTTTATCTCCTCTTTTTCTTATGTTTTCCATCTTTTAAACTTTTAATCATTTTTATTTTATATTACCTTTTGGTTAATGTCAATATGTCTATACTTCCTGTTTTTTTATTTATTTTCTTCTATTTTTTTCTCTTTTGCAATTAGCTTTATGTCTTCTTATGTGTATCAAAAGACATAAGAATGATACTAATTATGGTAGGATTAATAGGCCTTTTTAAAATTTTAAGAAAAGTGAAAAAAATAGAGTGTTTATAACACTCTATTTTTAGATAATTTTGGATAAAATTGATTTTATCTTTCTGCTGGTTATTTAACCATATAAGATTTAAAACTATAAGAAGGTTTTGTCTCACTTCCATATGCCCAGTTATCAGGGTCAAAACTATGCACCCTTGTAAAATTGGTCGGCATAGAAAAACTATAGACACCTTTTGTCGCATCATAGTTTTTAGAAAAATTATTATTAACACTTCTAATTTCATCTCCACTTAAGCCGCCTTTACCAGCATATAATGAAACAGATTGGATTTCTGTTATAAAATTATCCACTGTTAATTTTGCATAATCCTCTGGATATAGAGTTTTAATATCAAAACTAGTTGACGTTCCTAGATAAGTAACTGCCATATTCGCTCCTGCTTGTCCCGCTTCATAGCCTTCTTGATAACCTGCATCATACCCTTTATTAATACCTGTTATTTTATTTCCATTGACATAGGCTGTTTTTCCTGCTAGAATATCATTTTGCGTAGCTGTTGCATCCTTTGTTCTCTGGCTTACTATCTTTCCAATATTGTTAACCATTACCTCTTGTGTATCTGTTTCCATTGTTGCTACCCCTTCATTTGTAATTGCTGCTGCAATCGCTTTTTTAAATTGTAATAATTTAGCTGCAGCTTCTGTATCGCTACTTTCTCCATCTATCCCCGTATTACTAATCTGCTCATATAATCGATTTAGATTTTTTGCCTCTTCTTCTTGTGCAGATAACACATTTTGTTTGGCTTTTTTGGTCATTGTAATAATACCATTATCACCTACTAGTATATTGATACTAACACCTGCTAAAATAATTAATATGATAATGGTAATTACTAAACTAATCATGGTAATACCTTTTTGTTTTTCCATTTATTTTATCTCCTCTTTTTCTTATGTTTTCCATCTTTTAAACTTTTAATCATTTTTATTTTATATTACCTTTTGGTTAATGTCAATATGTAATATTTTCTGCTTTTTTATTTATTTTCTTCTATCTTTTTTTCTTTTGCAATTGGTTTTATGTACCCTTTATACATAAAAAGAAACTAGCCATTTTTGAACAAAAGCAACTTTCATTCATCTCTAACTAGCTTCTTTATCTCTCTATGATAAAACATACTTTATTTAAGTTTTTTAGTAAACACTACTTCTATTTGCTTACTTAACTATTTTCATTTAGACTCCCCATTGGTGTTTTTTCAAATCCACATGATAGTCATCTTTAAATGTAACTCCTTCTCTCTTTAATAATATCGCTTGTTCCTCCCAACCGGGTGTTATTCTACCTTGATGATTTACCACTCTATGACAGGGAAAATCACCATAAATAAAAGACATCTTTAATGCTCTTCCTACTAATCTAGCATTTTTAGGTTTTCCAATTAACCTAGCAATCTGACCATAAGTTGCAACCTTTCCTTCTGATATCTCTTCTACTACAGAATATATCAAATATAACAAATCTTCTTCTAATGTATTATGCATATTTTATCACCTAGGGTTATTTTACAATAAAAATAAGGATTATTCAAATATATTTTCATATACAGGCTTATTTATGGTAAAACTACTATTAGAATAATCTATAAAATTTTTCCCTTTTTGAAACCTTTTA
This sequence comes from uncultured Clostridiaceae bacterium, assembly GCA_958417695.1. GTDB lineage: Bacteria > Bacillota > Clostridia > TANB77 > CAG-508 > UMGS1663. The sequence continues at coordinate 19,048 of CATZDQ010000004.1, forward strand.
AGATATTGATTATATCTAATAGGTATAAAATCAATGGTACCAATGAATTTTAAGGAGTATATATATGGAGCAATTACTAACCAATATAAAAAACGGAGATAAACAAGCCTTTACAAATTTTATATTACAAAATGAGCAGAAATATTATAAAGTAGCTAAAACCATATTAACTAATGATGATGACATCGCAGATAGTTTACAAAACACTTTCTTATATGCTTATAAAAATATAAAAAAAGTAAAAGACATGGAGTTTTTTAATACTTGGCTTATTCGCATTTTAATTAATGAGTGTAAGAAAACCTACAACCGAAATAAGAAAATTCACTATTTAGAAGATGCTGTAGAGATGGCAGATGAACATGCTAACCTTCAAGAAGATGACTTTGATTTTTACCAAATCATTCGTCATTTAGACACGAAAGATAGGCAAATCTTTACACTTTATTACGTATATGGATTGACCATAAAAGAAATTCGGAAAAGTTTTACACATAAACCAAAATACCATCAAAACAAGGATGGCTAGAGGAAAAGAAAAATTAAGAAATATCATAGAAGGGATTTAAAATATGGAAAAAAATTTTGATGAGAAATTAAAAAAGCTATTCAATAAAAACATCTATATTCCACAAAAAGTGACAAACAGAATTCAAACAAGTTTAAATGAAGAAAAAAAGGAGGTTCCTGTACATATGTATTTTAGTAAAATGATAGCGGGCATAGCTAGTGTTATTTTAATTGGAACAGGTGGTGTTTTTGCTGCTAAAGCCCTAACGAATCAATTTAGTGCTATGCAAGAAGCTAAAGAAAATGGTTTTTATGAAGAAGTTGGTGGCGGTTATATAGAACATGACGGCTTAGGAATTCGTATTGCCAATTATTTCATAGATATACGAAAAGTGGGGATTACTTTTGAAATGCAAGCAGATGAAGTGGTAGATGAAGTTAGAATGTATCGTTCTACAGAACAACTAAATAACCCTTCTACTAGCGATTTAATTAGATTTATAGATGAAAATGGAAATGAAATACCTTATAGCTTTACAGATGCTATTGGTGTTCATAGTGGTCCTGATTTTTTTATGTCTAATCAGCCAATAGATAACCAACATTTTCAAACATCTTTTATCCAATATCCAAATGAAGATTATCATAAAGCACGTCAAATGAAAGTTACAATAAAAAAAGTCGTCACTAAAAAAGATGGTAAAGAAAAAGAATATTTAGGGAATTGGGAATTTATTATTAACATAGCCGATAGGTTTCTAGACAACTCTAATAAGATTACCTACCAAGCTTCTATTGGTAGTACGGTAGTTGGAGAAGCCCAATTAAGTGGCACACAATTAGTCTTGCGTATTCAATCCAAAGAAGCTGTAGAAGCTAATCAAAATCATCCAGAAGTAATCACTCTACCTTCTAAAAATGACTTTGAAAAATATATCCCAAGATTATTAGGGGAAGATAGACAAGAACTTGAAAATGTATTTAGTTCTTCTCACACTTCTGAGGATATTGGCTATACCGAATATATATTTAACATTAGTAAATATAGTGCACAAAACGCTTATAAAGTTGTAATAGAAGGAATGGTCATTAACCTGACGAAATAGTTTCTTTTTATATAGTATACCAAAATAAAGTAGTAGTTCTTGGCTACTACTTTATTGAAATTGATTATTCTATTTTCTTTATTCTTTTTTATTCTGATTATCAAAATAATATTGCAGAGCTTTTCCTATATAAACAGAAGCACCTGGTGTATATAACTTATCAATCGTCTGTATCGTGGCTTCACTTTTTAAATACAAGTGTATGATAGCCTTCCAGTAATTATCTCCAATAGCTTCTCCCATTGTATGCGCACTTTCTATTGTTAAAGAAACCATCTGTTTTACTATATTTTGTACTTGCTCTGAACTAACTTCTTTGGTCATATCTTTTACTAATAAATCTCTTAACTGTTGTCCTTTTTCTGTTGTTTCTTGTATATAACCATTTTTCTTTAATTCTTCTACCTTTTGCATTTTCTCTGAAAAGTGATTTAAATTATCTTTCATTGCTTCTGTATATTTGCCTACACTGCCATACCATTCGATTGCAGATTTGGCAACATTTTCTTCATTTTGTTTCATATGCTCCACCATATTTTGGAAAGCTTCCATACTTCCCCATTGTTTGATAATCTCTTCTTTATTATTTTCTTGAAATACTTGTAAGGCATTAAAATACTCTCCTAAACCAAACTCTTTAAAACTATCCATACACTTTTCCCCCTTCTCTAATTTTTCTAAAAGCGTTATTAACCTACCGATTCTTTCATATTTTGCCTTTAATAATTCTTTTTGTTTATGATAAGCTTCTATTTTATCAAATTTTGGATTTTCCATAATTGCCTTAATCTCTTTTAATGGAAAATCTAACTCTCTAAAGAACAAAATTTGTTGTAACTTATCCATATCCTCTTCTTCATATAATCGATAGCCTGCTTCGCTTTTACTAGTCGGATTTAATAAACCTATTTGATCATAATATTGCAATGTTCTGACACTAATACCTGTTAGCTCAGAAATCTGTTTAACCGTTTTCATATCTCTCCCTCCTTCTTATATTAGATTACACTATTACGTTGCGTAAAGGTCAATAGTAAAATCCATATTTCTTAAAAAAATATCCATTTTATGAAAAATCCTTTATAAAATGCTTATTTTTAATTATACTATCTAAATAGAAAAGAAGTAAGAACCTAAACGGCTCTTACTTCTTCCATTAATTCTTCAAATTCTTTGTTAGATATGTATTTTAAACTTTCAGCAGATAATAAATTTTCTTTCTTGGCTAATGTATTATATTCCTTTACTGTTAATTTCTTTTTAGCAGCTTTTATCTTTTGTAGTGATTTTTCATAAAATTCCTTCATATCAATCACCTCTGCTTTATTATAGCATGTTATGTTTACTTTGTTTGTCGTAATTTGTCGTCTATCTCTTATTTTCTTGAAGAATTACTTTTTTCATTTTCACCTTCTTTTTCTACCTCTTAACCTTTGTTTTATACCACTTACCTTATTTGTCTTTACATTTGAGAAGAAACTGCTATAATCAGTTCATAGGAGATGGAAATATGAAAATCAAGATAGAAATAGATGAGCAATTAGTAGAAAATGAGATTATTATTCGATGTAAGCAAGTAGATTCCAGTATTTCAAAAATACAAGAGGCCATTACCAATATTACTTCTCATGCACCC
>CATZDQ010000005.1 GCA_958417695.1 uncultured Clostridiaceae bacterium
ATAACCGTTTGCAGTAGATACATTTTTTTGTACTCTTGTCAAAGTATCATTCTTGTCTAAATAAGTAACCACTCTTTTATCCGTCCCAGGCTGCTCTCTTACCTTTAAACCAGAATTACAAATAACCTTAATTAATTCGCCAGTACTTGTTCCACCACCGGAATTATCTACTAAATCAATATAATTTTGTGCAATATAGCCATTTCTACCATCTGCTAAAACCACTCTATCCCATATATGACCATCTAAATTATATTTATCTTTTTCAATTCTTGTTAACATCTGTCCTTTAACCAAAGTCGTAATTACTGTCGTTCCAGAAGTTCCTGGTCCATTTCTTAGATTTACAGAAGTATTGGCCATAACGGCATCATGACAATTGGTTACATTACTAATTTCTACAATATAATTACGCACCATGTAGCCTTTTCTACCATCTGGTAAAACTACTTTATCCCAATAGTAACCATTGGTCACATTTGTTGCTGTCTCTATTCTAAGTAATACATCGCCAGTATTGACAGTTGCCAAAATGCCTGAAGAGGTACTCTTACCTTCTCTTACATACACATTGCTACCTTTTACCTTGATATTTTGTGTAACAATTCCTTCTGTTCCAGGCTCTGAACATGGTGTTTCTGGCATATTCTCAAATACTGGAATAACAAAGTCTATCTTTCCGTTTAACATACCCATCTTTTCATAGGATTGTTTCACAGAATTTCCTTCTGATTTTGCAGCTGCAATATTTTGCATATATTGAAAATAATATAAAGAACCATCTGAATCATCTACATCATACTTTTGTAAATATAAAGTATCTTGTCCTGTTGTAATATAGTCCTTAGCTAAAAACTTAGCACCTGCTTTAATCGATTTTTCAGGATCTGTTAGTCCATTATTTTTTGCATAAGTCAAGCCATTACTAATAATTTCTGCTGTACTACCGCCACCTGCTTTTATATTTAAGAAGTTATAATATCCTACAAAACCAGTATAAGTACCAGAAGCAAGAGCACTAGGAGAATTACCAGTACCTTGCTCTTGTCTAATTCTAGCAGCTAAATGATAAGGACTAATCTTTGCCTCTTGTGCAGCCTCCATAATAACTTGTGCATAAGATTTACTAATTGTTGCCTTACTACCATCTGTTTTGGTATAAGTAATGCTATCTCCTTGCATATAATACACATCTTTTAAAATTTGTCTAACACCCTCTATATTTTGAACATCTCCATTATAAGATAACGATTCAAATTGGAAAACATAGTCTTCATTTAAAGCATTTCTAGGGTCCATATAATAAGCTACCGCTGCTTCTGAAGCACATCTCCAAGAGCCATTATCATAAGGCTTATTTCCACAAACCGAGCAAAACCAACTACTAGGCTTACTAGCTGTTACCAAACTTCTTCCATGCCTAGCTGTCGTTTCATTTTTAATCACTTGGTCCCAATCCAGCCCTGTATATAAAATTGTAAAATTCCAATTTGGGTGCTTTGCCTTTAAATTATCAATTAATGTTTTATATCCTGGATAATTATTTATCTTACTAAAATATCTCTCCCGTGTCTATGCTGCATAAGCTATGTTTTGTTATATTAGATTTAAAAAAAAATATAAAAAAATCGTGATGATAATTCCCACCACTATTAATGAATAGAATTTATGACTTCGTATCAGATTCATTTGTATATTTTTCACTTTCATTCCTCCCTGAGTTTTCCTTGCTTACCTTCATTTGTATTTTTTGTGTTTTTCTGACATTTTAATTCAAAAAAATTATATCATTCCCCTTTTTTCTCGTCAACCAATTTTAAGAATATTTCATAAATGTAATATTACAGTAACATTAGAAAAATAAGCAAGAAAAAAGCGGGAATTTTCATCCCGCTATCATTTTGTTTACATGTTACTTTGAGTAGCTCTTGCCCTAATAATGGCAGCCTCTTCACGACTCATGCTGTTATACTGCCTTTCAGGTTTTCTACTTTCTTCGTCTTTTTCAAGAGTAGCCAAATAGGCCCACTTCGGATTAAGATACTGTTTTGAAATCTCTGTTCTTCTTTTGTCATCACTCATTTCTTTTTCCTCCGTAAACAAATAAATACTATGCCTCATTTAGGCATAGTATTTATTTTACCATAATTTTACATATTTGTACATATGTTTTCATAATTTTTTTGGAATTTTATTCCATTATTCATGTATCACTAATTACAGCCTCTTCCACAACCACATCCGCAGTTTGTGAAAAGTAATAAGAATATAATAATGAAGAATAATATTTCGCTATCTCCACAACCACATCCTCCGAATAAGCCATTTAAAAATCCACCATTGTTTCCGCATCCACATCCACAATTTCTTACTTCTTCTTGCATGTTTTCTACCTCCCTTTTTTCTTTTATAGGATATAGTATGCAAATTTTTATTTTTGTGTTACAATAAAGGCAAAAGAAAAAATATAAGAGAAGGAATCAAATATGAAAAAAATAGAATTACTATCTCCTGTTGGAGATTTTGAATGTTTAAAAGCTGCCGTCCAAAATGGAGCAGACAGCGTATATTTTGGTGCCTCTAGTTTTAGTGCTAGAGCCTCTGCTGCTAACTTTGACTTAGAACATTTGCAAGAAGCCATTACCTATGCAAAATTAAGAGGTGTGCACACCCATTTAACCTTAAATACCTTAATTAAAGAAGAGGAGTTTGAGCAAGCAATCTCTTTGGCAACTGCAGCCTATACCTATGGCATTGATGCCATTATTGTACAAGATTTAGGATTAGCAAACTACCTTATCTCTCATTTTCCAGACTTGCCTATTCATGCCAGTACGCAAATGACCATCCATAATTTAGAAGGTGCCTTAGAAGTTGAAAAATTAGGCTTCAAAAGAGCCGTTTTATCTAGAGAACTATCCTTACCAGAAATTGAACATATTTGTCATAATACTTCTATAGAAATAGAAACCTTTATTCATGGAGCCTTATGCATTTCCTACTCTGGTCAATGCTTATTTTCTAGTATGGTAGGGGGGCGTTCTGGAAATAGAGGAAAATGTGCACAGCCTTGTCGCCTTCCTTATGACTTAATACAAAACAAAGCTAAAAATGAAAAAGTTGTAAATCATGGTTATCTATTAAGTACTCGCGATTTATGTGGACTTTCCTTTATTCCTTCCCTCATAGAAGCAGGTGTTATGTGTTTTAAAATTGAAGGTCGCATGAAATCCCCAGAATATGTTGCTACTGTTACCAGAATTTATCGTAAATACATTGACTTAGCCCTTTCTACCAAACCTTATCAAATAGAGGAGGAAGATAAACGAAAACTAGCCCTGGTCTTTAATCGCGGTGGTTTTTCTGATGGACATTTAAGTAGTGATGCAAATAAAAATTTAGTTTTTCCAGAAAAGCAAAACCATATGGGTTTATATTTAGGAAATGTCTCTAATATAAAAGCAAATAAAGGTCATGTCTTTATTAATGTAACTGAATCACTAGCCATCGGCGATACTATTCAATTTGAAAAAGAAAATACCAAATATACGGTTTCTGAACTAATGGTAAAAGGAAGAAATGTTCCTACTATAGAAGAAAAAGAACTAGTTGAAATCGGTCGAATGAAAGGTAATATCCATATTGGAGACAGAGTTTATAAAATTAGTAGTAAAGAATTATCTAATTTTGCAAAATACTCTTACCAAGGAGAACATAGAAAAATTAAATTAAATGCCCATATCCAAATGGAAAAAGGAAAACCAATTATCTTAGAAGTTTCTACCCTTCATAAGCAGTCAGACCCGCTATTTCAAGACATACATGCCTGTATCCAATCAGAAATAGTACCTGTAGAAGCGACCTCCAAGCCAATTACCCAAGAGCGTATTCAAATGCAATTAAATAAAACAACAGAAAGTATCTTTACTTTTGACAATATTACCATCGATTTAGAACCAAATCTTTTCTTGCCTTCCATTAGTGTCTTAAATGAGTTACGTAGAACGGCCCTACAGGAAGTAGAAAAAGTCATTCGTAGTAGAATTAGAAGAAGCAAAATTCCTGCTGTAGTAGAAGTAAATAAGCCTAATTCTACAGTAAATGAGTCTACTTCTCCTAAAAATATCTCTTTACTATTAAATACCTTACAAGAAGATGCAGATTATACCCTATTACAAAATATCGATAACTTATATATCCCTCTAAAGTTCTTTAGCCAGAAAAAGTATGAACCTGTTTTAAACACACTTTGTAAACATTTTGCTACCTATATCTATTTACCAACTATTGTTAAATCCAATTATAAAAATATCTTATCCAATGTTATAGAAACTAGCATTGCTCAATATCATATAAAAGGATTCGTCTTATCGAATATTGCCAGTGGTATTTTCCTACAAGAAATGAAAAATCATTATGGTAATACCTATACCTATATTGGAAATTACACCTTAAATGTCTACAACCATAAAACAGAACAAGTCCTAAAACAGCTTGGTATTCATAAAATAACTATCTCCCCTGAGTTAAGTAAACCAACTATTCTAGACCTTTGTAAAGATTCTTCTATCCAAAGAGAACTTATCGTTTATGGTAGAATTCCTCTAATGTCAACTAACTATTGTTTCCTAGGGAAAACGAATCATTGTTATCCAACTTGTGGTACTAAATGTCAAGAACAGCATTCTTCTTATGCTTTGAAAGATAGATTAGGCTATACCTTTCCTATTCTTCCAGATAATATACAGACCGTTAGTACCATCTATAATAGTAAGATTTTATCCATTGACCCACACGATTTTTCTGTAGATTCTATTAGAATTGATATCTTAGAAGAATCTATTGATGAAATAAATTGTCTTATAAAAACCATCCTTTCAAAAGGTAAAATAGAAGGTACTCATTTTACAAATGGTAATTTATATAGAGAAGTATAACTACATCCATATTAAAAGGAGAATACTTTAAGTATTCTCCTTTTAATCGTGTTTGGCACTTAATGCAATTAATAAATTCATATCGTCATCTTTAGCCGCTTTATTCTTCTTTATTTTACCACAGGACTTACATTTATAAACAATCACATACCCTTTTTTAGGATTTATCTCCAGCCCAATTGGTTGTAAATCGCCGTGACATGTCTGTGCTCGGTCACCTGGAAAGTTATCTACATGTTTAGAATGCAAACAAAATGGACAATGGTCTCGACAAGAATATCCCAGCTTTTCAACTGTTCTACCACAATTCTGGCAAATAAATTCTTCATCTATTTCTGTAAATCTTCTTTCCATTTTATGCTCTACACCTTTCCTCTTCTTCCTTAATCGTCTGTAACATTCTTAAATCTTCTTCGTCTTCTTTTATATAATCTTGTAAAAACGAAATAGTATTTACATACATACTACAATCTTCTAATTGTCCATCTGCAATTATAGTATATTTTGGAATCGTATCCATGACTTCTTCCATAAAAGCTTTTCTACTTTTCCCTTGTATACTCGGTTTTTTCCTAGCCTTTCCTGGTCTTTGGTCATGTGCAGCTTCTCCACACCTAGCTAATTCTTCTCTATAGATAGTACGAAATTGTACTTCCACAATATGTTCTGGATTATGAATAGAACGCAATTTAAGATGGTCTGCTACATAGCCATTGGCTTTATTTTTGTGTTTGTATGCATTAGGCATAGGTTCAAATCCTAAACTTTGCAATAATTCTGTATGATTTAATAAATCTCTAGCAAACTCTTTTTCAAATTCAATTAAAGCTTTATCTTTTAATAATCTCTTATTGGCTTGACTTGTTTCTGCCTTCTTTGCTTCTTCTAAATAGGCGTTTATTTGTTTATTTTCTGAAATATAATTTTCTGGAAAACCTGTAAACACAAAACGCATAGCCATAATATCTTTTACCTTCAAATATTCTTCTGGATTGCGAATTCTTTCAATTTCTGTTGGATTATGTTTAATCTCTTCCATATTCTCTGAGCGCAATAAATTTTTCTCTAAATCGTCATATTGAATAGCTGCTGGTTCTCCATATTCTGCTTCTAAATGTTCTAACCATTCTTTCTTATTTTCCAAATCACTATTTTCTATCTTTGTTTTTAAGATACGTAATAATGCCGTTTTAGAATGCGCATTCATTTTGCGTTGAACAATATCCTCTACTGTTTTTTGAATATCTATTTGTCCAATCTCTTTTTGTAATAAGTTCTCTACACTTCCTACTATTTCTCCTACCTCATCTTGCCCTGCTAATTCTTTAACAATTTCTATAAATTCTGCTTGTTGCTCTTGGTTAATTCCTTCTATGGCATATAGTTTAGCTAATCTTTCAATTTCTAAACGTTTAATTTTTCCCCTACAACTTTTAGGTGACTTTTCTCTCATTTTAGGAGTATCTAATTGAATTCCTGGATAGTTTTGACGAATATATTCATTAATGCCTAATAATAGATGTTTAGCACCGTTTTTATAGTCTTCATCTTGTTTTAGACCTATTACATATTGATAAGCCTTTTGTTCTGGTGTTTGTTCTACTTTTGTTCTTTCTTTTAAAGAAGCCTTTTTCTTAACTTCTTCTGGTTTTGAAATAGATTCTTTCTCACTTTGTATTCTTCCATTTCTATTAACTCTATTATATATTTGCTTAAAATAATTCTTCATGCCTTTTCACTTCCTTTGCGTTCTTTATTATACAATAATTATTCTAGTTTGTCCATAAAAATGCCTATTTTTATTTACATAATTTACGTCATTTTTCGTCATTTGCTGCACCTTTTCTACAAAAGCACATATAATGTAGTATACAATATAACAAGGAGGAATCAGAATATGTATAATTGTAGATATAAAAATTGTTGCTGCCAAAAACATTATAATCAACAAGTAATTGAAACTGCTTGCAACGATTGCGGAACAACAGCGGATTTTCATACAGCAACTGCAGCAGCAGATGATGCTTGTGACTGTGGTTTTGATATGGGTGAAAGTGTATTTCCTACTAATCCTATGTATGCACAAAGCTATGTTCCTATTCAATATATGGATAAAACCTTTACACCTTGTGTTGGTCTAAAAATGGGAACTATATTCCCTGAACTAGTTAGTCCTTATGCACCAGGTCAATCTGTTGAAGAAAATGCTTTTATTAGAGCAATGAATACTATTGGGGAGGGATGTAACAAATGTTAAACTATGAAAATGATGATAGAAATTGTGGTTGTAATTGTGGTTGTCCTATGAATCATGCGGATAACATGATGACTTCTAATCCAGGTATCCAAACGCCAATGCCTTTATCTGCCAGTTTAAATATGACTGCCAATAGTTGTAATTGTTGTGGTCAGCCAAATCCTATGCCAAGAATTCCAACTTATTCTTATGAATTTACCAATATAAAAAAGGAAGATTGCGAAGAAAAAGTGATGGCACGTGATGAAATGTTACAACAAATTAGATGTTTAAGTTTTGCTATTGTAGAACTTGCAGAATATTTAGACACACACGTAGATGATGAAAAAGCACTTTGTTTACACAAAGAATATGCTAAGAAATTAAATGATTTAAAAGATAAATATCAAAGAGTCTATGGTCCTCTTACCATTAACTTCCCATGTAATAAATGGAGATGGATTGAAGAACCATGGCCATGGGAAAGGGGGAATTTCTAATGTGGACTTATAATAAAGTATTACAATATCCAATTAATATCAAATGTCCAAATCCAAGACTTGCAAAATTCATTATCAGTCAATATGGTGGTCCAGATGGAGAACTTGCCGCTTCTTTAAGATATTTATCACAAAGATTTGGTATGCCAGACCAAAATGCAAAAGCTGTTCTAAATGATATTGGTACAGAAGAACTTGCTCACTTGGAGATGGTTGGTACGATTGTACACCAATTAACAGATGGGGTTTGCCCAGAAGAAATTGAAAAAGCAGGTTTAGGTGCTTACTATACAGACCATGGTGTCGATGTTTATCCTTCTTCTGCTGCTGGGGTTCCATTTACAGCTGCTTATATAGCTGCCAAAGGAGACCCAATTGCTAACTTACAAGAAGATTTAGCCGCTGAGCAAAAAGCTAGAGCTACCTACGAAAAGTTAATCGATTTATGTAAAGATGACCCAGACGTATTAGACCCACTTCGTTTCTTACGTCAAAGAGAAGTTGTTCACTTCCAAAGATTTGGTGAAGCTTTACGTGGTGTTCAAGATAAACTTGCAGAGAAGAAATATTATATGACAAATTGCACTACAAAATGTTGTCCTGAAAACAATGGTTGTAATATGTAAGGAAGAATTCGTAATCCTATAAGTAAAAAGTAAAAAATTAGATAGTATTTCAAATTATAAACAGGTTCATTAAGTAATTTTCCATTACTTAACGAACCTGTTTTTTAGGTGTTTGATATGTAAAGCAAACAAAAGCCAAAAATAAGATAGTAAAATATCCTATTTTTCATTAGTAGCCTCACATTTTACATGAGGCCACTAATTCTATGAATTTTCTAAATCAAATTCATAATTATATTGTGTTACATAATCTCCTGAAATTTTTCTAACTACTAACCCTGTCTCTTTATTAATCCAAATCTTTCAACCATATACAGTTTGTATAAAATAACATTCTCCGTCATTACACTCTTCTTTTTCTAACCTTCATCCATATGTATTCCATAAGCATTGGTAATTGAATCCATGAAATAAGCAATTCTCGGTGTTTGATATGTAAAGCAAACAAAAGCTAGAAATAAGATAACTAATAACATTATAGCTATTCCACTATGACAAGTTTTAGAAGTTTGCTTTATCAGTTGATAGTATGCATAATACTCTGCTAGAACAATAGCTACCACAAAACTACCAATATCTAATACAGCAAAATTTTGACCAATTATCCCTGTGTACGTATAGAAGAATGTCGTTATAAAACCAATTGCTATCGCTATACTAAAAAGTCTAATACACCAATAATTCGGAATGTTCTTTCCTATCCATATAAAACCAATTATACTGGTTATAAGCATTGGAAAAAATACTAATTTTAAATGTTCCCATACACTTTCATTTACAGCACTAAAAGCTGCTACTATACTATTTTCATTTGACCAAGCATAGGTAAAATGTAAAATTGTCCCTAAAACTATACAAAAGAGAATGGATATTCTTCTAAATTGTAAAATTTTGTTTTTATCCCTTTCCATCTCTGCCTCCTATTTTTCTTTTATTTCCATTCTATTTATCTATTTTGTCTTATATACCATTTATCTTTCTAAAATCTCTTTTCTTTTATTTTAGTTGCTTTTTAAAAGAAATGTGATATAATTCATGTAACTAATATTTGAAAGGAGAAATGGCATGACAGCTCGGGAACTCATTGCACTTTTAGTGCAAAAAAAGCTTTGTAATGTTATTTGTAACAATGGTTTTGGTCTCTCCATATGGGTAGATAACTTTAGTTACTCCCATTTAAAAGGCCATGAATCCAATCAAAGATTTTCCCAGATTCATGTACAAATAGATAAACAGCTGAAAACGATTCCTTTTATGGAGAATTATAGTATTGGTGATAACCAATATATACTCCCTGAAAGATTCCTTAATCAGTTGTTATCTTCCAACGAAGGTATTGATGAATATAGAACCTTCGAAAAGGCATTGGGAGAACATACTCTCCCCAAAATAAGATTTTAAAACTAAAGAAAAAAGTGGGCTTTCAGGCCCACCTTTTTTTCTATTAAACATTAAATCTAAATAATACAATATCTCCATCTTGCATAATATATTCTTTGCCTTCTGAACGAACTAACCCCTTTTCTTTTGCAGCTACCATGGAGCCTTCTCTTACTAAATCTTCATACGAAACAATTTCTGCACGAATAAAACCTCTTTCTATGTCTGAGTGAATCTTTCCAGCTGCTTGTGGTGCTTTTGTCCCTTTCTTAATTGTCCATGCTCTTACTTCTGGCTCTCCTGCTGTTAGAAAAGACATTAATCCTAACAAATCATAACTTGTCTGTACTACCTTGTCTAGTCCAGATTTTTCTAGCCCCAAAGCCTCTAGCATTTCCTTTTTATCTTCTCCTTCTAGCATAGATAGTTCTTCTTCTATCTTTACACAAAGCGGTATTACTTTTGCATTTTCTGTCTTAGCATAGGCTTCCACCTTTTGGACCATTGTATCACTTTTGGCATCTTCTAATTGGTTTTCTGATACATTGGCAATATACAAAACCGGTTTAGCCGTTAATAAATATAAATCTTTAATTGGCTCTTTTTCTTCTTCGGTTAGTTCCAATGTTCTAACACATTTTCCTTGTTCTAATACCGCTTTTATTTTTTCTAAGACTTCTATTTCTGCTTGATACTTCTTATCTGCTTTTAATCTTTTCTTAGCAGCATCTAATCTTTTATCTACTAACTCCATATCTGAGAAAATTAACTCTAAATTAATCGTTTCTATATCTCTTAAGGGGTCTATATTACCATCTACATGCACAATATTAGAATCTTCAAAACATCTGACCACATGTGCAATGGCATCCACCTCACGAATATGGGATAAAAATTTATTTCCTAAACCTTCTCCTTTACTAGCACCTTTTACCAATCCTGCAATATCTACAAATTCAATAATTGCATGGGTTGTTTTTTCTGGATGATACATTTGTGTTAAAACTTCTAGTCTCTCATCTGGAACAGGCACTACCCCTACATTAGGTTCAATAGTACAGAATGGATAATTGGCACATTCTGCTCCTGCGTTTGTAATACTATTAAATAATGTACTTTTTCCTACATTAGGAAGTCCTACAATTCCTATCTTCATCTTTTTATCTTCCTTTCCTTATTTTCTAATACTTCTTCTAACTGATTTAGCAGTTCTATTATATACTGCTTATATCTATTTTGCAAGTCATACACTTAGTATCTTGCATTCCTTAGTATTACATTAATATCAAAATCAAATCACTTATTAAATTTTCTTATCTTCAATAATTTGTTTTTTTATCATTTCAATAAAATCATCAATTTTCATGCTTCTTTGTTCCTGACTACCAAGCTTTCGATAATTTACTAAATCATCTTCAATTTCTTTATTTCCTATTACTATTGTATATGGATTCTTCATATCATTACTACTTTTTATTTTTTTATTTAAACTTTCTTTACTATTATCCAGCTCGACTCTTATATCTTCTTCTAACATCTTGTGCATAATTTTTTCACAATATTCACTATGTATCTCAACATTTACAGGTACAATATTTACTTGAACTGGGGATAACCATAATGGTAATACTCCTTTAAATTGTTCTAACAATAAAACTAAAAACCTTTCATAAGAACCTAGTATTGCTCTATGAATCATTACAGGATTTTGCTTTTCACCTTTTTCATCAATATAATACAATCCAAACCTTTTTGGAGTAGCAAAATCAAGCTGTATTGTTGGAATTTGAATTTCTCTTTCTAGAGCATCCTTAAACATAAAGTCTATTTTAGGACCATATAAAGCTGCTTCACCCTCACAAACCTTTGCATCCAAATTTAATTCATTACAAACTTCCCTAAGTATTTTTTCACTTAATTCCCAATCCTCAGCACTTCCAATATATTTATCAAGATTTTGACTATCTCTTAAAGATAAAGAAACCCAATAATTACTCCATAATCCCATTTTTGAATAAAAGTCTCTTATGATATTATACATATTTATGATTTCTTCTTTTACTTGGTCTATTCTACAAAATGAATGTCCATCTTCAACCGTAATAGCATATACTCTTGACAAGCCACCTACTGACCCTTGCAATTCAGCTCTATATTGCTTGTCAGACTCCATATATCTAATAGGCAAATCTTTGTAACTGCGAATTTTAGAAGCATATATTTGTGTATGATGAGGACATTGTACCGGTTTTAGTACAAATTCGTGTCCTTTCGGTGAACTAACTCTAAACAATTCATCATTAAATTTTTGCGCATGTCCTGAAGTCTCAAATAACTTTATATTTGCAAGTGATGGGCAACTAACTTTTTGAAAACCATATTTTCTACAAATTTTTTCAATTTGTTTTTGTAATTCATCTTTAACTATTGTTCCTCTTGGAGTATATAATGGAAGTCCTGCTCCTAAGAAATCTGAAAAACAAAATAAGTCTAAATCTTTTCCAATCTTTCTATGGTTTCTCTCTTTTGCATCTTCTTGAAATTCTTCAAATTCTTTTAATTGTTGTTTTGATGAAAATGCCTTTCCTGATATACGAGTAATCATTTCATTTTCAATATTTCCATCAACATATACTCCACTAATTCTTATTAATTTAACATATATTTTATCATTCTCTTTTTGTATTTCTTTTTCAAATTCTTCTAAATCGTTTTCTCCAATATTTTTATTAATTTTAAACTCAAAATAAAATTCGTTTTCATCGAAAAATATATTATCTAATTCCACTTTACCATATTTTTTTATAATTACTTTTTTGAGCAACTTTGCTCCTTCTTCATTTAACATTTTTGTTCCTTCTTTCTTTTTTATATTATTTTTGTTCATATTCTTACTGGTATCACTCTCGGTCATGTAAACCACCTCCTCTTATAAAAAACGAGTTCTACTGCAACCTCTTCAGATTGTAGTAGAACTCGTAACTTAAATACTATATTTTAAGATACACTAAAACAACCAATTACTATATATAATTGATTTCATATTTGTTAATCTGGTTATTGTTCTTTGTTGTTTTTTTAGCATATCTAATTAGCTCCCTCTATTAATATAACAATATCTTAGCATATTTTTCTAGAAATGTAAATAAATTTATTCATATTTTAATTCTTCTTTAATTATCTTCACTATCAAAAGGATGATTTTGATGTTACATTTTGAGACAATAAAAAAATCAACCAGATTTTATTTTCTGATTGATTTTTTATCTATCTGTTCTATTAGTTTGAGCAGAAAAGTTAATGGAGCTTTCAACGGGAATCGAACCCGTGACCTCTACCTTACCAAGGTAGCACTCTACCGACTGAGCTATGAAAGCATATAAGTAGGAGGATATTTTTTTAAGTTTCCTCCATATTTTTAGTTGCTTTTTTGCGTATTCTTTGAATAGCATTATCAATAGATTTTACAGGTGTATCCAACTTTTGGGCAATTTGCACATAACTTTCACCTTGTATATATCGATTTAATACTTGTTTTTCAAAATCACTTAAAGATTTATCAATCGCTGTTTCTAACATTTGATAATATTCTTTTTTCGTAATCGTATCTAAAGGGTCTTCTACTTGATGAGAATCAAATGTATCTAGTAATGTGGTATCTTCATCTTCTTCATAAGCTGCTATATTTAAAGAAAGGTAAGAATTAAGTGGAATATGTTTTTGTCTATTTGAAGATTTTATAGCTGTAATTAGTTGTCTTTCTATACATAAGTTTGCAAATGTTTTAAACGAATTTTGTTTATCTGGACTATAACTTTTAATTGCTTTAAACAAGCCTATTAGCCCTTCTTGCATAATGTCTTCCTTTTCTGCTCCTATGATATAATATTTGCCAATCTTCATATTGACCAATTCCTTATACTTCCCAATTAGGAATTCAAGAGCAAGCTTGTCCCCTGATTTAATAAGTTCTATTAAATCTTCATCACTCCTATTTTGGAAATCTTGGTTATTCACAGAATAATATACATTGCTCTCATTCATATAACTTAAGTCTACCTCCTGCTGATCACTATGGACCTATTATAAGCCAGTAATCCCTGTCATGTCAATAGACAATTCATTTTTTGTTGCTATTTTTTTTAGTTTATACTATAATATTCTTTATATAAATAGAAAATTTATACTCTCTATTTAAAATTCAACTAGAAAAGAGGAAATACAAATGGCTTTTGACGGCATTGTTACTAAACAAATCGTAACAGAATTACAATCCTGTTTATTAAATGGGAAAATTAACAAAATCTATGAACCTAATAAAAATGAAATCTTGATAGGCATTTATGCCAATGGTCATAATTATGCTTTAGATATAGATATTTCATCTAATTACTATCGTTTACATATAACCACCTATAGCAAACCCAATCCAACTAACGCACCTAATTTTTGCATGGTTTTAAGAAAACATGTAATAGGGTATCGTATCACCGATATTGTTATGGATGGTTTAGAAAGAATTGTTACCATTTCTTTAGAAGGTTTTAATGAACTAAATGATAGGACACATAAAACATTAATCATTGAACTTATGGGCAAACATAGTAATATCCTTTTATTAAATGAAAATCATCGTATTATAGATAGTATTAGACATTTAGACCAAAGTACTGGCTCTTATCGTGATATTTTACCTGCTCGCCCTTATGTAGAACCTAATTCTGATAAACAAGACTTTTTAACAATTTCTTATTCTGATTTTGAGACCAGCTTTGCACCAAATATTTCTCTTTCTAAACAATTTTGTGAACATTTTACTGGTATTAGTCCAACCTTTATTAAGGTTTGTTTAGACACATTACAGATACAAGATAGTCAATATACCAATGCAGATTTGAAAAAATTATATACTTATATAAAAGAGATACTCTCAAAACTTGGTACCTCTGCTGTTTCTTGTAGTCTTGTTCAAAATGGTGCAGATTATACTATTAAGCTTCAACCACATACGGATACTCTATTGCAAACCAATTTCTTTTTAGATGATTTTTACCATTTAAAACAAACCGATGACTTGTTAAAACAATATCGTAATGATTTATTACGTTTCGTTTTAGCTGCTTTAAAGAAAGTAAATAAAAAGATTTATCACATTCATCAAAAGTTACAAGAATGTGATAATATGGATACTTATCGCATCTATGGTGAATTGCTGACCAGTAATCTTTATCAAATAGATAACCATGCTCGTTTAGAATCTATTACCTTAGAGGATTACTATCATAATAATCAACCAATTACTATTCCTTTAGATGCTAGCATTTCTCCTTCTTACAATGCTAAAAAGTACTTTAAAAAATACAATAAATTAAAAAATACACTTGCTATTGTTTCTACGCAAAAGGAAGAAGCACAAAAAGAACTTGATTATTTAGAAAGTGTGGTTTACGAGTTAGAAAGTGTTACACAGATTTCTGAAATAGATGATATTTACCAAGAAATCTCAGAAAATATTTTATTAAAGCCAAATAAAAAGACAGTTTCTGTAAAAAAGAATAAAGTGGATAAGCGAAAAACACAAGATACCTATGAGCCACTAGTTTATCAAGTAAATGGTTTTGATTTATATGTTGGAAAAAATAATAAGCAGAATGATTATTTGACTACTAAATTAGGAAAAAATGAAGACCTATGGTTTCATACCAAAGATATTCGCGGTAGCCATGCTTTATTAAAATGCAATGGCATGGCTACGTCTATTGACCAAGATACCATTTGTACTTGTGCTCAAATTACGGCTTTTCATAGTAAGGCTAAATTATCTTCACAGGTTCCTGTTGATTATTGTTTTGTAAAGCATGTAAAAAAACCTTCTGGTAGTAAACCAGGCATGGTCATCTATACTAATTATAAAACCGTTTATGTAGACCCACAAGAGCATTAGAAATATAAATAGACATAAAAAAAATGAAGCAAATAAAAATGCTTCATTTTTCAGTATCCGTTATTTTCTATTTTTTAATATCTTTCTTAAAATCAAGAATACTATCAAAGTCAAAAGAGTTGAAATGCTTATAATATTGGCTACCTTCATCACATTTGTTCCCTCATAAGTTAATGCATATATTCCACTATTAGATAGAGTTGCTTGTAAGAATCCATTATCACTTTCTTTTAACTCTATCTCTTCTCCCTTTATTTTTAGCACATAACCCCTATAATAAATTCTTGGTAATTCTATGGTTACACTTTCACTTATATCTATTTGAAATTGTAAATTTGGAACATCATCTGTAAGCACACTAGCCTGTCCTAAACCTTCTAAAAAAATAATTTCATTTGTTCTATTATCAAAATATTCTCGATTTTTTATCGTTTTTTCTGGTAAATATTCTAATTGATTACCCATACACTTTGCATTATTTAAATCATTTAAATCTATTTGTTTATCTTCTAAATGGTCTATGTTAATATACGTTTCTATGAATGTCAATCCTATTAAAATACAACATATTATATTAAAATATTTCTTTTCCTCAACTTGTTTTAAACATATTCCTGTAATTAGTATCGCCCCAAAGGCTATATACAGCGCTATTCTCCAGGGGAACTGTAAGGTTTGTAAAATATCTGGTGTATATTTCCAAGGAAATAAGGATGTGACCATTACAACAGATAGTGTTGTAAATGCCAATAAAAATATAACCCACTTTTCTTTCCACATTTTCTTGATGATGATACCTACCAAACTCATAAAGAACATAATTGTTACAAATAACTGGAGATTAAATCTTATATAATGAAAATCAATTTCTCTTCTAAATGCGAATAATTCTTTTATAGATATTACACTATTCACTAGTCCCCCCTTTGCTGTTATGTAATAGGGTAAGAATACAGCATAACTTTCCTTTATTTTCATTTCTAGCATTGGCATCCAAAATGAAGCTGTTAGTAAAAGAATCCATGCAGAAGCCAAAAAAAGATAGCATATACTTTTTTTGGAAAACATTTCTTTAAAATACACTATAAAAAGGTTACTAATATCATAAGTGTAAAAAAAATCGTCATTGCCAAATGTGAATAAATACCGATTGTATATCCGCACAACAAAGCAACAAAGGAAGCTTTTATATTTTTTCTCAGTTAAATGTAATAGTCCTAATACAATTAAAGGAATAGCAATTGGTATAAACATCTCTGAAAAAGAATCTCTAATAAATATCTGAGCCAGATGATAGGGTGCTGTCATATAAAACAAGGATAATAATACAGAAATTTTTTTACTTTTAAATAATTTCTCTCCTAAAAAATAAAAAGCTACTCCTGATAGAAAGATGGTTAACCACTGTGTAATTCGCATTCCAATAGCCACATTATTTATGTTAAAAACAGTCAGCATTTTAGTTATATAAGCTGCTGTTAAATGTGGAAGTGGTGGATAGAAAAATCTAGTTCCATATCCAAAATTATTTCCAATATATTTTAATGGTTCTTGTACGATTAGATTATTCCAAGATAGCTTCTCTGCTATTGCTGTTATAGCGGGAAAGTGAAAATCCGTATCATGTCCTTTAATATACCCATTTGGAAGATCTATTAGCATAATTACTATACTAAAAATAAATATTATGCATATTACTTTGGTTATATTTTTTCTTTTAATAGTTTGTATCTTCTCTAAACTTAATAGTTTTTGTTCCTTTTCCATAGTATATCTTCCTTTTAAATATTCTTTGTTTTATGCTACGTTCTTCCTCTATCTTTAATTTATGATATCTAATCAATTCCTCTTACTTTATATTCAATATCTTCCATAAAAGGAAACATTTCTTTTACTCTTTTTCTCGTTAACATAGCCATCACTGGCTGTGGATTTTTCTCATGCACACTTAATAACTTTTGTGTATAACAATTATCAGTCGTTTTAAATAATAGATATCGATTTCTAACATATGTGTAGTACATTTGATAGCCTTCATCTAACTCTTTTTCAAATCTCTTAAATGTATAATTTTTATCTTCCATGTGTTCTCCTATATTATATAATAACATCTCCTGGCAAAACATCTTGATACTTTTCTTGTTCTTCCATTTCACGTCTTACTTGTTCTATTGGTTTTAACTCTTCTGTGTCTACTTCTAGTCTATCTCTTAATGAATTTTTTCCTTGCTCCTTTTCTTGCTCTTGTAACATTAAATATCCATTATAAGTTTCTAACAAAGAATCTATGACTTCTAAATCTCTTTCATCTAAGGCTTTCTTCACTCGCTGTGCCATACTCATTGGATATGGCATTTCTGGATATCCTTGTTGTTTAAGTTGCTCTTCTGTCAGAGGTTCTTCTCCTTCTTCCATTCTTTGTACTTGTAACATATTTATTGTTTTTTCTTTTGCTTGAAATTGTATATTTTCTATAATCTCATCCATCTGTCCTAAAAAAAGATTTTGTTCTTTTACATCTGGTATTTTATTAACTACTAGATTTCTTATATAAGTCCCCACTTCTTCTAGCCTTCTACCTAAATCACTGGCTAAACCTAAGTTTTGTTTTTCATACATAAATTGCATATCTATATACGCTCTCTTAATTGCAGCTTCTTTACTATCTTCTACTTCTGCTTCTTCCATTATCTCAATTACTTTTTCCTGATTGCTTTCATTTCTATCATCTACCATTTTTTCATTAAATTTAGAGTTTACTACCCAATTCCATTTTTGTTGTAAATTTTCCATTAATGAATTTCTTTCATTTTCTGATAAATTTCTTACTCTTCTTTTTACAGTTGCCTCTATTTCTTTTTCAAAATCCTCCATGACATGCATAGCACTTTTAGAAATTCTAGCCGTCTCTATCGTTTGTTTCACTTCTTCTTTTAACTTTTCTAATAATTCTTCTCTCTTCATATTTTCTCTTACATAGTTTTTTAACTATGTATCCTCCCCTCTTTTCATCAGTATATTTCTATTATAGCACTATTGTAACATTTTTTCAAATTCATCCTCTGTTAAGATAGTAACCCCTAGACTTTGAGCCTTTGTTAATTTAGAACCTGCATCTTCTCCAGCTAATACATAATCTGTTTTTTTCGATACCGAAGAAGAAGTCTTTCCTCCAAACTTTTCAATAAAATCACTGGCTTCATTTCTAGTGTATTTTGTTAAAGAACCAGTTAATACAAATGTTTTCCCTGCAAATCTATCATCTGCCACTTGGTCCTGTTTTGCTTCCATATTCACACCACTTTGTTCCAATTTCTGCAATAAATCTTTGGTTTGGTCTTGTCTAAAAAAGTTATAAATATGGTTAGCTGTAATTTCTCCAACATCCTCTACTTCTACTAAACTTTCTAAACTAGCTTCTGCTAAACTATCCATTGTTTTATACCTTTTAGCTAGAACTTTTGCAGCTTTTATGCCTACTTGTTTAATTCCTAAAGCATTAATTACTTTAAAAAGGTCCTCCTGCTTACTTTTATTAATTGCTTCCACCAAGTTACTTGCAAATTTCTTTCCATTTTTCTTTAACGATGCTATATCTTCTAATTGTAAAGTATAGATATCTGCAATATTATGAATTAGCCCTTTTTCAATTAATTGTTCGATAATCTTATATCCTAATCCATCAATATCCATAGCTTCTTTAGAAGCAAAATGTACTATACTTCTTAAGGTTTGT
>CATZDQ010000006.1 GCA_958417695.1 uncultured Clostridiaceae bacterium
CAACTGCTGTTCCTGAAGATCCATTTACTAATAATGCTGGTATTCTTGCAGGTAAAACAGTTGGTTCTTGTAATCTATCGTCATAGTTTGGCATAAATTCTACAGTATTTTTTTCTATATCTGTAAGCATATATTCTGAAATTTTGGACATTCTTGCTTCTGTATACCTCATAGCTGCTGCACCGTCACCATCTATCGATCCAAAGTTACCATGTCCATCTATTAAGGGATATCTAAGTGAAAATTCTTGTGCCATTCTAACCATGGCATCATATACAGAAGAGTCTCCATGTGGATGATATCTACCTAATACAGAACCTACTGTATTAGCACACTTTCTATATGGCTTGTCTGCTGTAATTCCATCTTCATACATAGCATATAAGATTCTTCTATGAACTGGTTTTAATCCATCTCTTACATCTGGAAGTGCACGTGATACAATAACGCTCATGGCATAATCAATATAAGCAGTTTTCATCTCCGTTTCTATATTCCTTGGTATAATTTTTCCGTCTCTGTCTTCCATTTTTTTATTACCATTCCTTTCATGTAAAATATGTGCTTATTTTACTTTTTAATCTCTTTGTATTATACTAAAACAAGCCTCATTATGCAAGAAAAAAGGCAAAAAAACTTACGGAAATTTGGTTATTTTAGAACTTTTTTCCTATCATTTTCTCACCTTGTTTTTTATACTTATTTTTTTCAAATAAGTTTGTTTGCTAAAGCTAATTGTTCTTCACTTAAATTAAATTTTCCTCCATTATTTTTTATCAAAATATGTACATTCTCTATTATTCTTGCTTGTTTTATAGTATTCTCTAAAGGTATTAAATTTTTTAATTCTGATTTTAATTTTTGATATTCTTTTTGCATTCCTTCAAAATTTTCTTCTTTATAATAATTATTCCAGTTATTAGAATATTTTTGTACTTTTTCTGCACTTTCTAATTGTTTATGAAATTCATTTTCTATATTATTAGCTACATTACTTAGAATTACATTTTTTCCTTGTTTAATTGTTTTTATAATTGTATTTGGTATTATACCCGTTTTAGCTGTTTTATTTAATGTAAAATCAATTAAATTGGATATACCATCTATAATACCACCATTCTTCACTGCTGCATTTACTTGTGATATGTTTTCAAAATTACCAGTAACAATTCCTATTGCACTCTTTCCTAAATCAATTGCAGAGGAAACTACTTTTTTAATACCTTGTCCAAAACCTTCTTTTAAAATAGTATCTTTTATTTCTATAACTTGATTTTCAATTAAATCTGGTAACAATATTCTAAGACCAATATCTAAACCCGTATTGATTGTTTTTCCTAGAGTTGTCTCTAAAAAAGATTTTTGTTCTTTCTCTTTCGTAATTTGTGAATTCAATTGTGGTACTTCTTTACTATTTTCTACAGTCAATAAATTTTCTTCCATGACTCACCTTCTTTTTTAATTATTTTTTATTAAATATTTATTTAATAGAAAAACCATGTTTATTATTTTTTTATATGTGATTTATTCTTTGTTTTTTAAAAAAAGAATGATACCAAATTTTTATTTTTCTATTTTTTAATTTTATTATTTTATCTGATATTTTTTTATATTCTTTTTCTATATTTTTATCCTGTGTTTTTTCAAAATTTTTATTAATAAATATGTTATATTTTTCATTCAATTTTATTTTTCCTATAATAAAAAAATTATGAAATATATTATTAATGATTTTATCATCTATTGCATTTTTATTATATTTATTAATAATTAATTTTATTTTTTCTTCTTTTATATTCCATTGTTTTACATACATATCTAATAATCTTTTTGATTTTTCTATTTCTAATAAATTTCCTTCCATTAAAAAAATATTAATATCGCTATTTTCTATAATATTTTTTGTATAGTCAAAAAAACATTCTGAAGAAGTATCTATTAAAACGTAATCATATTCCTGTTTTATTTTATAAATAATTTCAAATATTTTATTGCTATTTATCTTGTATTTACTATCAAACATCAAATTAATTCCTGATATTAAATCTAAATTTTTATTTATTTTTATAATTAAATCTTTTATATTTAATTTTTCATAATTTAAATGATTTTCTTTTATTTTTTTCTTTATTTTTTCTGGATATTTATTTACACCAAGAATGGTATGCAAACTATTGTTAAGAATATCAAAATCTATTATAGCTATTTTATAATTATTTTGAATCAAATGATTTACTAAATGAATAGAAAATATACTTTTTCCAACACCACCAGTCCCTAAGATACTAATTACTTTTTTACTTTCTTTTATTTCTTGTTTATATAAGTTTTTAGTACTTAAAACCGGTATCTTTTTATGATTTATTTTATTATTTTTTTCTATATTATTTTCATTTAAAAATTGTTTTAATTTTTCTACCTCTTCTTTTGATTTTTTGTTTTGTTTTATATGATTATTTTTTATAGCCTCTATTATTTTTTTAATTTCCATTTCATGATGATAAAAAATTTTATATATTTCCTTTTTATTATATAAGTTTTCTAAATATTTATTTTCTTTTTCTAATATAAAAATAATTTTTACTTGTTTATTTTTTTCTTTAATTTTTTTTATTATTTTACTTTCTAATAATTCTCCATTTAATAATTCACTAATAATTAAAAAATCTATTTTTTTATATTTTTCTAGTATTTCAAATATGCCTTCTGGATATTGTATATCTTTTGTTAATATTTCTATTCCTTTTTCTTTAGATAATTTTTCATTTAAATTTTCATTGCCTATAGCCGTAATAACTTTTATCATTTTTTTTATTTCCTCCTTTTTATTTATTCTATTATATTTTTTTCAAAATCAGCAGCTTCTATTTTTATTAACATATGGTCTTCTCCCACAAACATTAAACATTCTCCTCTCTTTAAAGATTTTATTTCCACTTTTTCTTTTTCTGATAAATTTGTATATTCTGCTA
Source organism: uncultured Clostridiaceae bacterium (assembly GCA_958417695.1). Classification (GTDB taxonomy): domain Bacteria; phylum Bacillota; class Clostridia; order TANB77; family CAG-508; genus UMGS1663. The sequence continues at coordinate 2,973 of CATZDQ010000006.1, forward strand.
ATAGTTTTATATTTTCCTCCTCTAAAGAAAAAAAAGTTTTAATACTAGAATTATTCAGAATACTTTTTCCATAAGTTCCATTATCTAAACTAAATAAATCTGATACATCTTGCGTAATTGCTACTCCACTACCTCCATATTTTCTAATTGTTTTAAATATTTTATAAATAAAGCTAGCTACTTCTTTATTAGAGGTTACACCTATCAATCTCCATATCTCATCTAAATAAATTGCTTTTTTTACTTTTCTATCTTTTTTTATTTTATCCCAGAATAATTCTGTAAATAAATACATTCCATATTTTAAATTTTCTTCTCCTAATTCATATACATCTGCTATAATTAATGAATTATTTAATTCTATATTGGTATATTGATTAAAAAATTTTAAAGAACCTTTTATAAATGGCATTAGTTTTATTTTAAAATGAACTGTTTTTTTATCTTTTTCTAATATCTGATAAAAATCTTCTAATAATGGCATATCTTTACTTTCTTTGAAGATATTTTTTTTATTTCTTCCTATTTTGTATAAACTTTTATCATTAAATGTAATTCCTTTTATTTTGTATACTTCTATTATCTTTTCTTCTAAAATAGCTTTTTCTTCTTCATCTATATTTCCAAAAATCAAATTAAAAAATCCAATTAATTTTATAATTTTAGTAGCTAAATATCCCTTTTCATTTTCTTCTAGACTTTCTTCTCGAATATCAAAAATATTTATATATGTATTAGAACTTGGTCCTATTTTTAATAATGTTCCATCTAAATTTTTACATAGATTGGTATATTCTCTATCTGGATCAATAATATATTGTTCTATGCCCATTAATCGATATCTTAATGCAATTAATTTTATATAAAAAGACTTTCCTGCTCCACTGGTTCCAAATATACACATATTCGCATTTTTATATTTATTTTTTTGATAACGATTTATAAAAACTAAAGAATTATTATAAATATTACTTCCAATAAAAATACCTTCTTCATCAAATATAGTAGAAGAAATAAAAGGATAAGTACAAGTCAGACTAGAAGTTAAAACATTTCTTTTAGCCACTTCTTTTATTTCTTTTTGATTTTGCATAAATGGTAATGTTGCTAAAAAACACGGTTCTTCTCTAAAATAGGCTCTTCTTGTTTGTAGACCCTTACTTTGTGTCATTGCCTCCACCTTGTTTAACATATATTCTAATTCTTTTTTATCTTCTGCATAGATTGTTAAATATATATACAAATAATATAAATCTTCATTATTAATTTGTATTTCTCTACGAATATATTTGGCATCTTGATAAGTAAAAGCAGCTATTTCAATATCTTCTCTATTTTCATGATTATTTTTTAAATCTACCCCTACATTCCCAATATGATAGGTTAAATCTTTTATAACTTTATAAGCATCTTGCTTTTCATAAAAAATAGAAATATAAACATTTATGTTTGAATCTACAATAGATTTTAATAATAAATCATTTTGTTCATGATAATAATTTACAATTAGCAAGGATGCATAATATAAATTATCTATTTCTATATATTTTGGATTTGAAAAATTTATATAACTGGGACTTAAGTAATCTTTTGTAGAAAAACTGCCAGAGATTTTATTTTTTTCATTTAAATATTTTATTTTTGAAAAATTCATATTTTTAAATAATTCTAATAAATACATAATCCTCCTTTTTTATATCTCATTTTTCATTTTAAAATACATTCTATTATTTAAAAAAGAAAATAGTATTTTTTTTATTTCTTCTTTTTTATTAATAGAAAATACTATATTTCCACATCTCGATAAAGCCTCTTTTATTTTAAAAAATTGATCATTTAATTCTTCTATTAATATATTTTCTAATTTTTCTTCATTTGGAGAATTTTTAATAATCATATAAAAATTTTTATTGGATGACTTTTTAGTTTGATTTAATTCTTTTATATAGGTAATATAATTTTCTGAAATTTGTTTGATTTTTTCATTTTCTAATTTTTCTTGGGATTTTATTTTAGAAATATTTTTATTTAAATCTTCTTTATTACTTTGAATTAAAATTTGAATTGGAAATGAACAAGTTTTTAAAAAAATCTTATAAGAATTTAAAATAGCTTCTTTTTCAAATTGTGATTTTAAATGATAATTAATTGGTATCACTTTTAAAATTTTTAAATAGGTTTTATCTTTTAATTGTATAATACCATTATCTAAAATAGAATCAAATGGTAGCCAATCTTGTACGGAACAAGGGGTTTTCTTTTTCATATCTTTCCTTTCTTTTTATTTACTTTTAGTTTACATAGTTTTTTATAAAATGTCAAGAAAAATCGTAAGACAAATATCGACAGATTATTTCTATTAAAAAAAGTGACTATTTAAAATAATCACTTTTAACAATTTTCTAAGGCTACTAAAAATATTTCTTCTACTTCTTTATATATTTCTTCTGCTTTATCTAATGGTAATGGGTTTCCTTCTTCACCGTGACCAATTTCTATGGTATATCCTGGTTTTTGATAAGTATCTACAAACCAATCTTTATATCCAGCAAAAGAGGAATTATAATTTGGTTTTGTTAGGGTATATCCACTTACTTTTTCAAATAATTTTCCTATTGCATATGCTCTATTATCTTCTTTTCCAAAATATCCCTCGTAGATTTCTCCTCCTTGTGAATGTAAGGAGATGGTCATATCAAATTTTAATAAATCTGTAATTTGTATCATATTTTTCGTTTCTATTTCTGATATGGCATTTGGTCCAGGATAATCTCTTGGACCTGCTTTGCTAATCCCTATTTTCTTTTTATTTTTTACAGCTTGTTCCCAACCAGTTGGATAATTTAAATTTAAATCTACCCCCCTAATATTGGCTTTCCAATTCCACAATTGATTGCTATAGGGTTTCCAAATTTCTTGATATTTTTCTTGTGTCATTATTTTTTTATCTTTTAAACATAAATTAACGCCATCTGGATTAACCATTGGTATAACAAATAAACTAGTTTTTCTCCATAAATCTTCTATATTATATCCTTTGTAATTTTGTTTATTTTGATATAAGAATAAATATTTTTCTATAAATAACATTATAATTAAACTTGTTATCCACTCGTTTGCATGATGAGAAGCATTTATACATAATTTTCTATTCCCTTCTCCTATTTTTAAATAATATATTTCTTCTTCTAAAGTACTTTTCCCTAAATTTTTAATCAAAAATAATGGATATTCATAATTTAAAAATAATAAATCACTTTTTAATCTATCATATGTATATTCTTGATTGGTTTTAATAATTCTTTTCAAAATACGCTCCTTATTTAACTTGTTTTTCTTTTATTATTGTATTTTAAAAAATTTTTTTTATGAATTTTTATTTTTTTTGAATAAAAAAAATTTTTTAACACATAATAAGCATATAAGGTTAATATTAGTTGAACGAAGAGGAGTATGAGGTTTTTTATAGAGCTTTATATTGTTCGAACAAAGATATATTATAGTTTAAGAAAACCTTAGATTATATTATGTCGGCGTTGTAGAGTATATTATTTGTATGTAAGCTATACTTTTATAAAATATTTTTTTAATTATATTTTGTATCTATATGTGTGGTTGTAATATAAGTAATATATTTGAGTTAAGATTGCTTTTATATATAATAATGGTTGTTAATAGTCCTATATGGATGAATATGGTTATTATGTGTGTATTGGTAGTCGAGCAACTAATCAATATGTGTGGTCTATAGCTTATTTATATAGCAATATATATTAGGTTAGACGATTATGCCTATTGGTTTGAGCTGAAGATTAATATTAGCTTTATAGAATAATAGAGAGTAGATTATCATTATCTACTCTCTATTAATTTTTAAATATCTAAATTCTTTACAAATTTTGCATTTTGTTCTATAAATTCTCTTCTTGGTGCAATCTCATCTCCCATTAAAATTGTAAAGATTTCATCTGCCTTTATGGCATCTTCCATTTGTACTTGTACTAAAATTCTAGATTCTGGATTCATAGTTGTTTCCCACAATTGTTCTGGATTCATCTCTCCTAGACCTTTATAACGTTGTAATCCTAATTGGTCTCTAGCAATTCCTTTTTGTTCTAATTCTTTATAAGCATTTGCTAAGTCTTCATCTGTATAACAATAAATATCCTGCATTCCTTTTTTAGATAATTTATATAATGGTGGTTGTGCTAAGAATACATTTCCATTTTCAATTAATGGTCTCATATATCTAAAGAAAAAGGTTAATAATAAAGTTCTAATATGTGCTCCATCAACATCTGCATCTGCCATAATAATTACTTTTCCGTAACGTATTTTATTAATGTCAAAATCATTTCCAATTCCTGCTCCTACTGCTAATATAACAGGTTGTAATTTATCATTATTATAAATTTTATCTGCTCTAGATTTCTCTACATTTAACATTTTTCCCCATAGAGGAAGTATTGCTTGAAATCTTCTATCTCTTCCCTGCTTTGCACTACCTCCAGCAGAATCTCCCTCAACAATATAAATTTCACAATTTTGTGCATCTTTTTCAGAACAATCTGCTAGTTTTCCCGGTAAAGTAGTCGTCTCTAGTGCATTTTTTCTTCTTACCAATTCCCTAGCTTTTCTGGCAGCTTCTCTTGCTCTAGAAGCACTAATACATTTTTCTAAAATTGCTTTAGCAACTGATGGATTCTCTTCTAAGAAACTAGATAATGCATCATTTACCATACTTTGTACAATTCCTGTTACATTACTATTTCCAAGTTTTGTTTTTGTCTGTCCTTCAAATTGTGGTTCTTTTACCTTTACAGAAACAACTGCTGTAATTCCTTCTCTAATATCTTCACCTTGTAAATTGGTATCTTTTTCTTTTAAAATATTATGTGCTTTTGCATAATCATTAAAAGTTTTCGTTAAAGCTCTCTTAAATCCTTCTAAATGTGTACCACCTTCTATTGTATTGATATTATTTACAAAAGTATAAATATTTTCTGAATAGGCTGTTGTATATTGAATAGCAATTTCTACTGGTACTTCACCATCTTTTTCAATATAAATTGGGTCTTTATGTAATTTTTCTTTATTTTTATTTAAAAATTCTACAAAAGATACTAAACCGCCTTCAAAATGAAATTCTGCTTTCTTTGGTGGGTCTTGGCTTAAATTGTCTACTCTAATTTTTAATCCTTTTGTTACAAATGCCATTTCTCTAAAACGATCTTCTAGTATTTCATAATCATACTCCAAGGTTTCAAAAATAGTATCATCTGCTAAAAATCTGACTGTTGTTCCTGTTTTTTTAGAATCCCCTATTCTTTTTAATTTTTCTACCGTTCTTCCTCTTTCAAATTTCATTTGGTAAATACCGCCATCTCTTTGGATAGTTACTTCACACCAAGAAGATAACGCATTTACAACAGAAGCGCCAACACCATGCAATCCTCCTGAAACTTTATAACCACTATCTCCACCGAATTTACCTCCAGCATGTAATACGGTATATACTGTTTCGGCTGCTGATATTTTTGTTTTTGGATGAATATCTACTGGAATTCCTCTACCATCATCTTCTACACAAATAATATTTCCTGGTTCTATTTTTATATGTATATGAGAACAATAACCTGCTAGTGCTTCATCTACACAGTTATCTACAATTTCATATACTAAATGGTGAAGACCTCTTACAGAAACACTACCAATATACATACCTGGTCTTTTTCTTACGGCCTCTAATCCTTCTAATACTTGTATTTGGTCTGCCCCATACTCATGCTCATACTTTTCCATTTTTTTCATTCCTTTCAATTTCTTTGTGCTTTTTCTATCATGTTTCCTTTATTTATTTTATATAAATAATAATTTAAATTTGGTATTTCTAATTTATCTGTACAAGTAATGATTACTTGTGTATTTCGGATATAGTTTAAAAAGTTCGTTCTTCTTTTCTCATCTAACTCAGACATAAAATCATCTAATAGTAAAATGGGATATTCCCCTATTTCGTCTAGGATAACTTCTAATTCTGCAATCTTTAACGATAATATGACTGTCCTATTTTGCCCTTGTGATCCATAGATATTTACTAGTTCATCATTTATATATACCATAAAATCATCTCTGTGTACACCCTTTGTTGTAAATCCTTTTATAATATCTATTTTTCTATGTTGTTTTAGCATTTTTCTATAATTTTCTTTATTTTCGCAATCTGATAAATATTGCATTTTTAAATTTTCTTTTTGCCCAGTTATATTATTGTGAATACTATTTATTTTTTTCTTCATTTTTTCTATAAATTCTTGACGATATAAATAAATCTTTTCACCATATTCTATCAACTTCTCATCCCATATATCTAAAAGTTCTTCTTGCTTATTTTCAAATTTAATTTGTTTTAGATAATTATTCCTTTGTTCTAACACTTTCATATATAAATTTAAATTAGAAACATAGTTGGGTCTTAATTGTCCTATCATAATATCTAAAAATCTTCTTCTTTTTTGTGGTCCATCTCTTAATATATGGATATCTTCTGGTGTAAAAATAACAACATGCATATTACCTAATAATTCACTTAATTTTTTTATTCTTATCTGATTGACATATACATATTTCTTATCTTTTAATTCTACTTTAATTTTGCCATCTCTATCTTTTTTTTGATAATCTATCAAAACACTGGCTTCTTCTTCTCCAAATTGAATTAATTCTTTTTCTTTACTGGTTCTAAAAGATTTTCCCAAAGCACATAGAAAAATAGATTCAATAATATTGGTTTTCCCTTCTCCATTATCTCCATAAAAAACATTAATTCCTTCGGATAGTTCTATTTCCTGTTTGTTATAATTTCTAAAATGATTTAATTCTATTTTTTTGATATACATGTTTTTATCCTTTTTTAGAAAAGTTATGCACATGTTTTGCATACATTGTGGAAAACTTTTTTTATTTTTAGTCTTTTAATCGAATTGGTAAAATCATATAAATGTAATCTCCATCATCTACTGGTCTAATGATGCAAGGTGAAATGCTTGTCCCAAAATCAACGAATATTTCTTCATCATCTATAGCACGAAGTGCATCTAAGAAATATTTTGGATTAAATCCTGCTTCTAAATTTTGTCCTTCTGTAGAAACATACATTTCTTCTTTGGCATCCCCTGTTTGATTTGTACAAGAAATGGTCAATTTTCCAATATCAATAGCCACTTTAACAGGATATTTTTTTTCTTTTTCAATACTAGATGCAGAAATTAAACTAATTCTTTCAAAACAGTTTTGAAGATTACTTCTATTTACTCTTACTCTTGTTTCCCATGTTTCTGGAATAACACTTGAGTAATTTAAGAATTCTCCGTCTAATAATCTTGTAACTAATTTACAATTTTCCATTTCAAATAAAGCTTGATTTTTAGCAACACCTATTTTAATCATATCAAAAGAATCTAATATAATTTTATTGACTTCATTTAAAGTTCTTCCTGGTATTACCGCTGTGAAATCATTTATATTATTTTGTAAGAATTTACTTTTCCATGCTAAGCGGAAACCATCTACTGCCACTACATTTAATTTATTATTTTTAATTTCAAATAGACAACCTGTAAAGATAGGTCTATTTTCTTCCGTACTTACTGCAAAAATTGTTTTTCTAATCATTTCTTTTAAAGAATTTTGTTCTATTTCAATAGAATTCTCTACATTGATTTGTGGTAATTCTGGAAATTCTTCTGGATTCATAGTTGCTAATTTATATAAAGAACCTTCACATTCTATTACTAATAGATTTTTATCATTTAAAGAAATATGAATTTCTGTATCTGGTAATTTTCGAATAATCTCACTAAACATGATAGCATTTACAACTGTAGCACCTTGCATTTTTACTTCTGCATCTATAATATATTCTATTCCTATTTCTAAATCATAAGTTGTTAATTTTACTTCATTATCATTGGTTTGTATTAAAATACCTTCTAATATAGGCATGGTTGTTTTAGTAGCTACCGCTTTTGTTACGGAATTAATAGCTTTCAGGATTTTATCCTTTTCACAAACAATATTCATTTTGCATCAAACTCCTTTATAATATATTTAATATTTATAGTAGTAGTAGTAATAGGTGCTGTGGATTATGTGGATAACTATGTGTATAGTTTATAGCCCTAGCTTTTTTGATGTTGATAATTTAGTGGACAAGTTAGAAAGTTATAAACATCTAAAAAATAAATATGTGTACAACTAAGTTATAAACAACTTATCTACAGGAAATACACAGGCACCTGTGGATATCTAATGGACTGCCTCCGTAAGAAGCAAGAGGATTTATTTTTCCAAACATTATTTTTTCCAAACAGTTTTTTTAAAAAAGTGTTTCTTTCATTTGTATAGATACTATTTGTCTGCAAGAAGAATGTTTTTCACACTATCCACAATTAATTTAGTATTTGGATTTTCTTTCATTTCTCTTTCAATTTTTGTACAAGCATGCATAACTGTGGTATGATCTCTATTACCAAAGTCTTTTCCTATCTGAGGTAGAGACAATTGTGGTACATTTCTACACAAATACATAGCAATTTGTCTTGGAAATGCAATATCATTTGATCTTTTTATACTAATTAAATCTTTAGGATCAATATTAAAATATTTTGCAACTGTTTCTTGAATGTATTCAGAAGAAATAACCTTATCTTTAGAAGATACAATTTCATTAATTGCCCATTCTGCCATTTCCATAGTAATAGGACTATTAATTAAAGAAGCTCGAGCGATTAATTTATTTAATGCGCCTTCTAATTCTCTAATATTGGTATCTATTCTTGTTGCAATATTGGATAAAATTTCATCATCTATGATAATATTATCAATTTGTGCTTTTTTTCTTAAAATAGCTAAACGTGTTTCGTAATCAGCATTAGAAATATCAGCAATAAGACCCCATTCAAATCTGGATTTTAATCTATCTTCTAATAGGTTAATATCCTTTGGAGGTCGATCACTTGAAATAATGACTTGTTTTCCACTTTCGTGTAAAGTATTAAATGTATGGAAAAACTCCTCTTGGACTCTTTCTTTTCCCGCAATAAACTGGATGTCATCTATTAAAAGGACATCAATATTTCGATATTTAGATCTAAATTGCTCATTTTTATTATCTTTAATGGCATTAATCAATTGATTGGTGAATTTTTCAGAAGTAACATATAAAATATTAGAATTTCTGTTATTTCTTAAAATTTCATTACCGATTGCATGCATTAAATGTGTTTTTCCAAGACCAACGCCTCCGTAAATAAAAAGAGGATTATAAGATGTAGCAGGAGCTTCTGCTACGGCTAATGCTGCAGCATGTGCAAAACGGTTATTATTACCTACAACAAAAGTATCAAAGGTATATTTGGGATTTAAAGTTTCGTTGGAATAACCGATATTTGGTGTCATTTCAGTATTGCTACTTGGATTATTGGCCATTTCTTCTTTTGCGATTATGGAAACACTGCATTCTTTATTCGTAATAAAATTAAAAGTATTAACAAGTAAATCATGATATCTAGATTCTATAGCATCTCTTTTAAAGGCTGTAGAGGTAGAAAGAACAATATTACCATTATCTGCACTTTCAATTTCAAGATTTTTAATCCAGGTTTCATAAGAAATTTTTGTGGTTTCATCTTTTAAAAGTTCTTTTGCTTTTGTTAGAAGTTCATTTAGGTCTGTTTGCATTTGTTTTTCAGTCCTTCCAAAAAATTTAAAAAATTTTATTAGGAAAATATAGTTATCCACACAGTTATACACATATGTGGATAACTGCGCAGAATAGGATTAAGTAAATAAAATTATACACTAAAAACTTCTTTTTCCCTTTGTCCTTATATCATATCAAATATAAAATGAAATAGTCAATACAAATAAAAAAAATAATTTAATTTAAAGGAAAGTATTGACATAAATGGATGTCTAAGGTATAATAAAAAAGCTTATGAAAAAGTATATAATCCGTTTACGGTTTAAATAGATACAGGAGGTGCTAAAATTATGAAAAGAACATTCCAACCAAAAAATAGACAAGAACAAAAAGAACATGGTTTCATGAAAAGAATGAAAACTAGAGCAGGAAGAAATGTATTAAAAGCAAGACGTGCAAAAGGAAGAAAAAAAATAAGTGCGTAAATGATTTTAGACCACGTATAGATGAAATATGTGGTCTTTTTTGTAATTTGAATCAGTAATTCCTTAGGCTTGCAATTAAAAAAAGCTTATTTTAGGAAGGAAAATTTGAATTATGAAGAAAATGAATACCTTAAAGAAAAATTATGAATTTAAACAAGTATTATCAAAAGGAAAATTTTTTAAAGGAACTTATATCACATTATATATATATCCTTACTCCAAAACAGAAAATAGGATAGGTTTTGCAGTTGGCAAAAAAATAGCAAAAGCAACAAAACGTAATCGATTAAAACGATTAATGAGAGAAAGTTATCGTTTACAAAGTAAACAGATACAACAAGGATACTGCATGCTTTTTATTTGGAATAAAAACATAGAAGTAGAGGATTATCATTGTCAAGAAATTCTTACGGATATGCGACATTTATTTCAAAGAGCAGATATATGGATAGATTCAGAAAAAGAAGTGAAATAGTATGAAAAAAATATTTCTATATGGAATACAGATATATCAGAAAACTTTGTCTCCAATATTAGATTATAAAGGAATAAAGTGTAAGTATTATCCAACTTGTTCAGAATATACAAAACAGGCTATTGAAAAATATGGTACTATAAAAGGTATTTTCTTAGGAATAAAAAGAATTTTAAAGTGTAATCCTTTTTCAAAAGGGGGATATGACCCTTTAAAATAAGAAAGAAGAGGAATGTATGGGATTTATATCGCAGATTTTTGGTTACTTATTGAATTTTTTATATGAAGTTTTTAATAATTATGGTATTGCTATTATTGTCTTTTCTATATTGTTAAGAATTGTATTAATACCATTAACGGTTAAACAACAAAAAACAATGAAAAAATCAGCAGTTATGCAAGGAAAAATGCAAGAATTGCAAAGGAAATATAAAAGCAATCCAGAGAAATTAAATCAAGAAATGATGGATATGTACAAGAAAGAAAAGATGAGTCCTTTTAGCGGATGCCTTAGTTCTATTCTGCAATTAGTGATTATTCTTTCTGTATTTTGGTTAGTTAGCCAACCACTTACTTATATGAAAGGCATTGATAAACAGACAATTGAAGATTATAAGACACAAATTCAGCAAGAAAATGATGGGAAAATTTCTACTTATCCGGAAATTGAAATTATTGAGAAAAAAGGAACAGACAATGAAAATGTAAGAATTAATATGGATTTTTTAGGAATTGATTTAAGTAAAGTACCAACGCAAAGCTTAAATGACTGGAGAGTTTATGTAATTCCTGTTTTATATGTTATAACTTCGTTTGTTTCTATTAAAATTACAACAAATGCTCAAAAGAAATTGACAAAGAAAAAAGAAATTGTGGTAGAAAATGGAGAAGAGAAACAACCAAATGAATTAGATAGTATGCAGCAAATGAATAATACCATGTTATATATGATGCCAATTATGTCCATTTCTATTGCTGTTATAGCACCACTAGGATTAGCGTTATATTGGTTAGTAAGCAATATACTTATGATAGTAGAAAGACTAGTCATTGATAAAGTAATGAATGCTAAGGAGGATGTAGAAGATGCCAAATAGTATTGTTTCAGAAGGAAAAACAACAAATGAAGCAATTGAGAATGGATTAAAACAATTAAAAGTAACAAAAGATAAGGTGGATATTAAAGTATTAGAAAATCCAGATAAAAGAAGTTTTTTCAGTATATTAACACCTAGAATTGTTAAAGTAGAGTTAACTTTAAAAGAAGAATTAAAAACGGTTAAAAAAGAAATTAAAACAGAGAATATAAAAAAGAGAGAATATGATAAGGATATTCAAGAGTTAGAACAAGCAAAACAAGAAATAGAAAGTTTCTTACAAGAATTCTTACCAAGAGTAAATGAAGAGCTAACTTATCAAGTAAAAATAGAAGATTATACGATTGATATAGATATTAAAGGAAGTGCTGCTGGTATTTTGATTGGATATAGGGGAGATACATTAAATGCTTTCCAAACAATCCTATCGGCTATAGCCAATAAGAATGCAAGTGAAAAAATAAAATTAATATTAGATATCGAAAATTATAGACAAAAAAGACAAAAAAGTTTAGAAGAATTAGCAGAGAAAGTTTCTAAGACGGTATTAAGGACAGGAAAAGCGGTTACTTTAGAACCAATGTCTGCCTATGAAAGAAAAATTATTCATAGTAAGTTGCAAGATAATAATAAAATCCAAACCTATAGTATTGGAGAAAATGAAAATAGAAGAGTTGTTATTGAAAAAATAAAATCATAATTATATATAAAATCAGAAGTCAAAGTTCAGATTTTAGTTTAAAATATTAAACTATTTCTATAACTTTGACTTTAAAATTGTAAAAAAGGAGGAAGTAAAGTGGAAACAATTGCTGCAATATCTACGGCTACAGGGAATGGAGGAATTGGAATTATTAGAATAAGTGGAGATAAAACATTCTCTATTATTTCTAAAATATTTCAATTAAAAAGTAATAAAAAAATTAAAATTGGAGAAATACAAGGTTATACCATGAAATATGGTTATATTATTAATCCTAAAACAGGAGAAAAAATAGATGAAGTTTTAGTTTCTTTTTTTAAAAATCCGAAGAGCTATACAAGAGAAGATATGTGCGAAATTAACTCCCATGGAGGAATGGTAATAGAAAAAAGAATACTACAAATTTGTTTGGAAAATGGTGCTATTTTAGCAGAGGCAGGGGAATTTACGAAAAGAGCTTTTTTAAATGGAAGAATTGACTTATCACAGGCAGAATCTATTATAGATATGATTAATAGCAAAACAGAAAAAGAGGCAAAAGCTTCTATGCAACAGCTACAAGGTTTCCTATCTGATAAAATAGAAGAGATTAGACATCAATTATTAGATATGATGGCAGATATAGAAGCATCTATTGATTATCCAGAATATGATATAGAAGAAATGACTAACCAAAAAGCTATGCAGATTTTATTACAAGTAAAACAAGAATTAGAAAATTTAGAAAATAGTTTTCATACAGGAAAAATTTTAAAAGAAGGCATTAAAACAGCCATTATAGGAAAACCAAATGCTGGAAAATCTTCTCTATTAAATCATATATTAAAGGAAGAAAGGGCCATTGTTAGTGATATAGAAGGAACCACAAGAGATACGATTGAAGAATTTATTAGTATTCGAGGAATTCCTTTGAAAATAATAGATACGGCAGGTATTAGAGATACTAAAGATGAAATTGAAGAAATTGGTGTTCAGAAAACCTTACATGTTGTAAATGAAGCAGAATTAATCTTAGCTATTTTCGATAATACAAAGCCAATAACAAAAGAAGATTTAGAAATTCTTTCATTAATAAAAGATAAAAAGGCAATTATATTATTAAATAAAGTGGATTTATGTGATTGTCATTTGGAAAATAACAAAGAATTGCAAGATATAAATAAAAAGATAATTAAAATATCTGCAAAAGAAGGAGAAGGTATTGATGCGTTATATCAAGAAATTGAGTCTTTGTTTGAAATGGGGAATTTAGAAACAGACCAAGAAATGATGATTACGAATATAAGACACAAAACACAAATTCATTATGCAATTGAAAATATGGAGCAAGCCATAAATAGTATAAAAGAAAATTTACCGGTGGATATGATTTCAATTTCCATAAAACAAACATTAGAAGATTTAGGAAAAATTACAGGGCAAAATGTAACGGAAGATATTATACAAGAAATCTTCTCAAAATTTTGTCTAGGCAAATAAAAATAACGTATGAGAATCAAAAATAAGACAAAATAATAAAAAAAGAGTATAATTTTATATTAAAAAAATAAAATCTCTATATTTTGATTTTTAAGCGAATAAGAAGGAATTAACAATATGTAACTAATCAGGTAAATATAAACCTATATATTACAAAAATAAAAACATGTATCCTTAGAGTAACAAGGGAAAGAAAAGATAGAGGCGAACATTTATCAATATGGTAAACATCGACAAAAAGACAATATAAAATAAAAATAGTAGATATATTAAGAAAAACATAGAATTCATGTCAAAAAGTTAGCTGGAACATAAATTCAAGTTTCACAAAAAACGAACAAAAAGGAGTAAAAAACAATGAAATATAATGCGGGAAAATATGATATTGCAGTTATTGGAGCAGGACATGCTGGTTGTGAGGCTGCACTTGCTGCTGCAAGAATGGGAATGAAGACATTATTATTTTCCATTAGTTTAGAGGCTGTAGCCAACATGCCATGTAATCCACATATAGGTGGAAGCTCAAAGGGTCATTTAGTAAGAGAGATTGATTGTTTAGGAGGTGAGATGGGTAAGAACATAGATAAAACTTATACACAGCTAAGAATGTTAAATACTTCTAAAGGGCCGGCGGTATATTCTCTAAGGGCTCAAGCAGATAGAAAAAAGTATCAAGCAGAAATGAAACACACATTGGAAAAACAATCAAATTTATTTTTAAAACAAGCGGAGATTGTGGATTTTTCTGTAGAAAATGGAAAAATTAAAAGCATTGAGACCAATATTGGTGCTGTTTATGAAGTAGATAGTTTGATTGTGGCAACAGGAACCTATTTGAAAGGAAAGATATATATTGGTGAAACTTCCTTTGAAAGTGGACCAGATGGTGTTTTCCCGGCAAATAGACTATCAGAAGCTTTCAAGAGAGAGAGGATTGAACTCTTAAGATTTAAGACGGGGACACCAGCTAGAATCAATAAAAATAGTATTGATTTTTCAAAGATGGAAATACAAGAAGGTGATAAACATCCAGAAGCTTTTTCTTTTGAAGATGAAATTGATCCAAATGTGGAACAATTACCGTGTTATTTAACTTATACAAATGCTAAAACACATGAAATTATTAGACAGAATTTACATAGGTCTCCTTTATATGGTGGAGAAATTGTGGGAACTGGACCTAGATATTGCCCATCTATTGAAGATAAAGTCGTTAGATTTGCAGATAAGGAAAGACATCAGATTTTTGTAGAGCCAATAGGACGTGATACAGATGAAATGTACATTCAAGGTATGAGTTCTTCTCTTCCAGAAGACGTACAAATTGCCATGTATAGGACGATTCCAGGGTTAGAAAATGCAGAATTTACTAGACCTGCTTATGCTATTGAATATGATTGTATTAATCCGGCAGATTTGAAATTATCTTTAGAATCTAAGAAAATAGAGGGTTTGTTTTTTGCAGGGCAGACAAATGGGACTTCTGGATATGAAGAAGCTGCTTGCCAAGGCCTGATTGCAGGGATAAATAGTGCTTTAAAATTACAAGGAAAAGAGCCAATTATTTTAGATCGTACACAAGCTTATATAGGTGTATTAATTGATGATATTGTAACAAAAGGAACAAATGAGCCATACAGAATGATGACTTCTAGAGCAGAATATAGGCTATTATTAAGGCAAGATAATGCAGATTTACGTTTATTAGAAATGGGATATAAAGTAGGTCTTATTTCTGAAGAAAGATATCAGCGATTTTTAAAGAAAAAAGAGCAAATTTTACAAGAGGTGGAAAGAGTAAAAAGTACAATTATTAAACCAACGGATAAAGTAAATGCTTTTTTAAGAAAAAATAAATCATCTGAAATTACTACAGGAGTAACGCTTGCAGATTTGATAAGAAGGTCAGAATTAAATTATGAGGTGTTACAGGAAATTGATGAGGATAGACTAGATTTACCAGAACAAGTTAAACAAGAAGTAGGAATTCAGATTAAATATGAAGGATATATTAGATTACAAGAACAACAAGTTGAAAAATTTAAAAAGTTAGAACAAAAATTACTTCCAAAAGATATAGATTATAGTCAAATAAAGGGGTTACGCCTAGAAGCTAGACAGAAAT